>NZ_LZJG01000166.1:0-1589 GCF_001667785.1 Mycobacterium sp. E3247
CCCATCAGCACCGGACGGCCGGCGGCGGGCTCGCCGCCCTCGGCCACCACCCGACGGTTCTCCGCCTCGAACTCCGCACGGTCGATCAGCGAACCGGGCAGGAATTCCGTCGCGCCCGAGTCGATGATGGTGACGCGGCGCAGCATCTGGCGGACGATCACCTCGATGTGCTTGTCGTGGATCGACACACCCTGGGCGCGGTAGACCTCCTGGACCTCGCGGACCAGGTGGATCTGCACCTCGCGGGGGCCCTGCACGCGCAGCACCTCGTGCGGATCGGCCGAGCCCTCCATCAGCTGCTGGCCCACCTCGACGTGGTCGCCGTCGGACAGCACCCGCTCGGAACCGTCCTCGTGCTTGAACACCCGCAGACGCTGCCGCTTGGAGAGCTTGTCGTACACGACCTCCTCGCTCCCGTCGTCGGGAATGATGGTGATCTTGTAGAAGCGCTCGCCCTCCTCCAGCTGCACCCGCCCGGTGAGGTCGGCGATCGGGGCCTTGCCGCGCGGGACGCGGGCCTCGAACAGCTCCTGCACGCGGGGCAGACCGCCGGTGATGTCCTCACCGACACCACCCTGGTGGAAGGTACGCATGGTCAGCTGCGTGCCGGGCTCACCGATGGACTGGGCCGCGACGATACCGACGGCCTCGCCGATGTCGACCAGCTTTCCGGTGGCCATGGACCGCCCGTAGCAGGTGGCGCACACGCCGGTGCCCGTCGTGCAGGTCAGCACCGAGCGCACCTTGACCTGGGTGATGCCCGCGGCCAGCAGCGCGTCGATCTCCGGGTCACCGAGGTCCTCGCCGCGTGCGACGACGACGTTCCCGGCCTCGTCGACCGCGTCGGCGCCCAAAGTCCGCGCGTACGCCGAGGTTTCGATGTACGGGTCGCGGATCAGGGTGCCGTCGGGCTGACGCTCGGCCAGCTCGACGAGGATGCCACGCTCGGTCTCGCAGTCGTGCTCGCGGACGATGACGTCCTGGCTCACGTCCACCAGACGACGGGTCAGGTAACCCGAGTCGGCGGTACGCAACGCGGTGTCCGCCAAGCCCTTTCGGGCGCCGTGGGTGTTGATGAAGTACTCCAGCACGGTCAGGCCCTCGCGGAACGATGACTTGACCGGGCGCGGGATGAACTCACCCTTCGGGTTGGTCACCAGGCCCTTCATGCCGGCCAGCGTTCGGGTCTGAGTGAAGTTACCCGTGGCACCCGAGTCAACGATCGTAATGATCGGGTTGTCGGCCGGGTAGTGCTCGCGGAGCGCCTGACCGACCTCGTCGGTGGCCTCCTTCCAGATCTCCACCAGTGCCTCGTTGCGCTCGTCGTGGTTCAAAGCGCCGCGCTGGAACTGCTTTTCGACCTTTTCCGCCCGCTCCTCGTAGTGGTCGAGGATCTCCTTCTTGCGCGGGGGGACCAGCACGTCGGCCATCGACACGGTGACACCGCTGCGGGTGGCCCAGTAGAAGCCGGCGTCCTTGAGCTTGTCGACGGTCTGCGCGACCACGATCATCGGGTAGCGCTCGGCCAGGTCGTTGATGATGGCGGCCTGCACCTTCTTGTGCATCTGCTTGTTCACGAACGGGTAGCC
>NZ_LZJG01000167.1:0-591 GCF_001667785.1 Mycobacterium sp. E3247
AGCCGGCCCGATTCGTCGAGCACCGCCTCGATCCGGTCGACGGCGGTCCCCGGGCCCGCGGCGGCGGCTCGCAGCCGCGGCACCGCCATGCGTTCGATGTCCTCGACGGCCGCGTCCAGCAATTCGGACTTGTTCGGGAAGTAGTGGTACAGGCTGCCGCTGGTGACGTCGGCCGCCCGGGCGATCTCACGGATGGTGGCGCCCGCGTACCCGAATTCGGCCACGCAGCGCATGGTGGCAACGACGATCCGCTGCCGCGTCTCCTCGCCGCTGGCGCCGACCGGACGTCCCCGTTGCGCCCGCGTCACCATGCTGTCCTCACTCGCGCGTCCCGTCCGCCGGCTCCCGGTCCCCGACACGGTCGAATATAATCGAGTGATCGATTAGTTCCGGCTTCGCCGCGGAGGTGCGTAGTGCGTGATGGACGGAGCTGCGGCGGGCTTCCCGCCGCATGAGCGTCACGCCGCCGCAATTGGGTCGGCCGGTGGGTGCCGACGGTGAGCAGACCCGGGCCCGCATCATCACCGCCGCGATGCGATGTGTGGCCGAGAATGGCTATTCGCGCACCACGATTCGCGAGATCGCCCGGGC
>NZ_LZJG01000168.1:0-29784 GCF_001667785.1 Mycobacterium sp. E3247
CAACGGCCAACCCGATACCGTTCCGGCCGCGTCGACCGACTTCATCATCGCGGCCTTCGGTGAAGAGCTGGGGCTGGTCGGGTTCGCCAGCATCTTGATGCTGTACACCATCGTCATCATCCGCGGCATGCGCACCGCGATCGCGACGCGGGACAGCTTCGGCAAGCTGCTGGCCGCGGGTCTGGCGTCCACCCTGGCCATCCAGTTGTTCATCGTCGTCGGCGGCGTCACGCAACTCATCCCGCTGACCGGGCTCACCACGCCGTGGATGTCGTACGGCGGATCGTCACTGCTCGCCAACTACATACTGCTGGCCATCCTCGCTCGCATCTCCAACAGCGCGCGGCACCCCCTGCGCGGCCGTGACCGCAAGGACGCCCCGATCGCGGCGGCCAAGACCGAGGTGATCGAGAAGGTATGAACACCTCGCTGCGCCGCATCTCGCTCACGGTCATGGCGTTGATCGTGCTGTTGCTGCTCAACGCCACCATGACGCAGGTGTTCGCCGCCGACTCGCTGCGGGCCGACCCGCGCAATCAGCGGGTCCTGCTGGACGAGTATTCGCGGCAGCGCGGCCAGATCGTCGCCGGTGGCCAACTGCTGGCCTACTCGGTGGCCACCGACAGCCGGTTCCGCTTTCTGCGGGTCTATCCCAATCCCGCTGTCTACGCGCCGCTCACCGGCTTCTACTCCCTGCGCTATTCCAGCACCGGCTTGGAGCGTGCCGAGGACCCGCTGCTGAACGGGTCGGACGAGCGGCTGTTCGGGCGCCGGCTGGCCGACTTCTTCACCGGCCGCGATCCCCGCGGCGGCAACGTCGACACCACCATCCGGCCGCGGGTCCAGCAGGCCGGGTGGGATGCGATGCAGCAGGGCTGTGGCGGGCCGCCGTGCAAGGGCGCCGTCGTCGCCCTCGAGCCGTCCACCGGCAAGATCTTGGCCATGGTGTCATCGCCGTCGTATGACCCCAATCTGCTCGCGTCGCACGATCCTCAGGTGCAGGCGCAGGCGTGGCAGCGGCTGCGCGACGACCCCGACAACCCCCTGACCAACCGCGCCATCTCGGAGACCTACCCGCCCGGCTCCACTTTCAAGGTGGTCACCACCGCGGCGGCCCTGGAGGCCGGTGCGACCGATGCCGAGCAACTGACCGCGGCGGCGTCCATCCAGCTTCCGGACAGCACCGCGACGCTGGAGAACTACGGCGGCCAGCCCTGTGGCAATGAGCTCACGGTGTCGCTCAAGCAGGCGTTCGCCTTCTCGTGCAACACGGCGTTCGTCCAGCTCGGCATCCACACCGGGTCGGATGCGCTGCGCAGTATGGCGCGCTCGTTCGGTCTGGACACGACACCGAGCGTGATCCCGCTGCAGGTCGCCGAGTCGACGGTCGGGATCATCCCGGACGCGGCCGCGCTGGGCATGTCCAGCATCGGCCAAAAGGACGTCGCGCTGACACCGCTGGAGAACGCTCAGATCGCCGCGACCATCGCGAACGACGGCATCACGATGCAGCCCTACCTGATCGACAGCCTCAAGGGCCCCGACCTGGCGAACATCAGCACGACCGTTCCCTATCAGCAGCGCCGCGCGGTGTCATCCCAGGTCGCCGCTAAGCTAACAGAGCTGATGGTCGGCGCCGAGAAGGTCGCGCAGCAGAAAGGGGCCATTCCCGGCGTGCAGATCGCATCCAAGACCGGTACCGCAGAGCATGGCACCGATCCGCGAAACACACCGCCGCACGCGTGGTACATCGCCTTCGCGCCCGCGCAGACGCCCAAAGTCGCCGTGGCAGTGTTGGTGGAGAATGGCGGCGACCGCCTGTCCGCGACGGGAGGTGCACTCGCCGCGCCGATCGGACGGGCTGTGATCCAAGCCGCGCTACAGGGAGGACCATGAGCCCGCGAGTTGGTGTGACGCTGTCTGGCAGATACCGCCTGCAGCGCCTGATCGCCACCGGTGGCATGGGCCAAGTCTGGGAGGCCGTGGACAGCCGGCTCGGCCGGCGCGTCGCGGTCAAGGTGCTCAAGCAGGAGTTCTCCCAGGACCCGGAATTCATCGAGCGGTTCCGCGCCGAGGCGCGCACCACCGCCATGCTGAACCACCCCGGCATCGCCCAGGTCCACGACTATGGCGAGAGCCAGCTGGACGGGGAGGGCCGCACCGCCTACCTGGTGATGGAGCTGGTCAATGGCGAGCCGCTGAACTCGGTGCTCAAGCGCACCGGCCGGCTGTCGCTGCGGCACGCACTGGACATGCTCGAGCAGACCGGCCGGGCCCTGCAGGTCGCGCACGCCGCCGGCTTGGTGCACCGCGACGTCAAACCGGGCAACATCCTGATCACCCCGACCGGCCAGGTCAAGATCACCGACTTCGGTATCGCCAAGGCCGTCGACGCCGCGCCGGTCACCCAGACCGGAATGGTCATGGGCACCGCACAGTACATCGCCCCCGAACAGGCCCTCGGGCACGACGCGACCCCCGCCAGCGACGTGTACTCGCTGGGTGTCGTCGGCTACGAGGTCGTGTCGGGCAAGCGGCCCTTCACCGGTGACGGCGCCCTGACGGTGGCGATGAAGCACATCAAGGAGCCGCCGCCCCCGCTGCCCGCCGAACTGCCGCCCAACGTGCGGGAGCTCATCGAGATCACGCTGGTCAAGAATCCGGCGATGCGCTACCGCAGCGGCGGCCCCTTCGCCGACGCCGTGGCGGCCGTGCGGGCCGGCCGGCGCCCGCCGCGCCCCAGCCAGTCGCCGCCCCCCGGGCGCGCGTCGCCGGCGGCCATCCCGTCCAGCCCGACGACCAGGGCGGCCGCCGTCACCAGCACTCGGGCCCCGGCCCCACGCCGATCCCGGCCGGCCACCGGCGGTCACCGCCCACCACCGGCGCGGCGCACCTTCTCCTCGGGTCAGCGCGCGTTGCTGTGGGCCGCCGGGGTGCTGGGAGCGCTGGCGATCATCATCGCGGTGCTCATCGTCATCAATTCCCGCGCGGACACCCAGCAGCAGCCGCCGCCCCCGACGGTCACCGACACCGGCGGGCCGCCGGCACCGCCGGCGAGCAAGACCCCGAGCGGTTCCGCGCCGGGCCCCGCGCTGCGGCTCAATTGGACGGATCGCGCGGCGATAGGTAATCCTGGACTGCAACGAGGGCCGGCCGAGCGCGGGTGGGGTGAACGACCGAAGCCCAGCGTCTCACCGGCCCGACACGAGATAACACGATGACCACCCCTCAGCACCTGTCTGACCGTTATGAACTGGGCGAAATCCTCGGATTCGGGGGTATGTCCGAGGTTCACCTGGCCCGCGACGTCCGGCTCCACCGCGATGTCGCGGTCAAAGTGCTCCGCGCCGACCTGGCCCGTGATCCCAGCTTCTATCTGCGGTTCCGCCGCGAGGCGCAGAACGCCGCGGCGCTCAATCACCCGTCGATCGTGGCGGTGTACGACACCGGCGAGGCGGAAACCCCGACGGGTCCGCTGCCCTACATCGTCATGGAGTACGTCGACGGCGTCACCCTGCGCGACATCGTGCACACCGACGGCCCGCTGCCCCCGCGGCGGGCCATCGAGATCATCGCCGACGCGTGCCAGGCGCTGAACTTCAGCCACCAGAACGGCATCATCCACCGCGACGTCAAGCCGGCGAACATCATGATCAGCAACACCAATGCGGTCAAGGTGATGGACTTCGGCATCGCCCGCGCGATCGCCGACAGCGGCAACAGCGTCACGCAGACGGCGGCGGTGATCGGGACGGCCCAGTACCTGTCGCCCGAGCAGGCCCGCGGCGACACCGTCGACGCCCGCTCCGACGTCTATTCGCTGGGTTGCGTGCTCTACGAAATCCTCACGGGCGAGCCGCCTTTCACCGGTGACTCCCCGGTCGCGGTCGCGTACCAGCACGTGCGCGAGGACCCGATTCCACCGTCGCGGCGGCACGAGGGCATCTCCGCCGACCTCGACGCGGTCGTGCTCAAGGCGCTGGCCAAGAATCCGGACAACCGCTACCAGACGGCCGCCGAGATGCGCGCCGACCTGGTGCGGGTGCACAACGGCGAAACCCCCGAAGCGCCCAAGGTGCTCACCGACGCCGACCGCTCCTCTCTGCTCGCCGCGGGCGGAAACCTGCCCGGCCCCCGCACCGATCCGCTCCCGCGGCAACCCCTCCGTCGCATCGAGGACCGCAACGGCGGCTCGGTCGGTCGCTGGATCGTCGCCGTCGCGGCGCTGGCGGTGCTGACGATCGTCGTCGTCATCGCCTTCAACACCTTCGGCGGCACCACCCGCGACGTCCAGGTGCCCGACATGCGGGGCCAGGTGTCCGCCGACGCCATCGCGGCGCTGCAGAACCGCGGCTTCAAGACGCGCACGCTGCAAAAGCCCGACTCGACGATCCCGCCCGACCACGTCATCAGCACGGATCCGGGCGCCAACGCGTCTGTGAGCGCGGGCGACGAGATCACCCTCAACGTTTCGACCGGTCCCGAACAGCGCGAGGTGCCCGACGTCTCCTCGCTGAGCTACTCCGACGCGGTCAGCAAGCTCAAAGCGGCCGGGTTCGGCAAGTTCAAGCAGGCCAATTCCCCGTCGAGCCCGGAGCTGCTCGGCAAGGTGATCGGCACCAACCCTCCGGCCAACCAGACGTCGGCGATCACCAACGTGATCACCGTGATCGTCGGCTCAGGCCCGGAGACGAAACAGGTGCCCGACGTCGCGGGCCAGACCGTCGACGTCGCGCAGAAGAATCTCACGGTCTACGGCTTCACCGAGATCACCCAGGCGCAGGTCGACAGCACCCGCCCGGCGGGTGAGGTCATCGGCACCAACCCGCCCAAGGGCCAGACGGTTCCGGTGGATTCGGTGATCGAGTTGCAGGTGTCCAAGGGCAACCAGTTCACGATGCCCGACCTGAGCGGCATGTTCTGGACGGACGCCGAGCCGCGGTTACGGGCGCTGGGCTGGACCGGGGTGCTGGACAAGGGCCCCGACGTGGACGCGGGTGGCTCCCAGTCCCACCGAGTGGTGTATCAGAACCCGCCGGCCGGCACCGGGTGTAACCGCGACGGCATCATCACGCTGAAGTTCGGCCAGTAGCGGCCGGGTCGGCCGGGAAGTAGGGCTGCACGGCCGCGCGGACCTCGTTCTCGAGCCGGCGGACCAGCGTGTCGTTGCGGGCCCAGCCGCAGTACGCCAGCCAGTTCGCCAGCATCCGGTGTCCGCCCTCGGTCAGGATCGACTCCGGGTGGAACTGCACGCCGTGAATGGGCAACTCGCTGTGCCGCACGCCCATGATGACGCCGCCGCGGGTGCGCGCCGTCACCTCCAGCACCGGGGGCAGTGACTCCGGCAGTATGGTCAGCGAGTGATAGCGGGTCGCCGTGAATGGATCCGGAAGCCCTTGCAGCACACCGGCATTGGTGTGGAACACGCTGCTGGTCTTGCCGTGCAGCAGCTCGGGTGCGCGGTCCACGGTCGCGCCGAAGGCCACGCCGATGGCTTGGTGTCCCAGGCAGACCCCGAGTAGCGGGGTGCGCTCGGCGGCACACGCACCCACCAGAGCGATGGAAGCGCCCGCGCGTTCCGGCGTTCCCGGCCCGGGGCTGAGCAGCACCCCGTCGAACCCCCTGGCGACGGCGGACTCGTCGGAAAGCCTGGCATCGTCGTTGCGCCACACCTCGGCCTCGACGCCCAGCTGGCCCAGGTACTGCACCAGGTTGAACACGAAGCTGTCGTAGTTGTCGACGACCAGGATCCGCACCGTCCCAGGTTACCGTCCGCGGAACTCAGTAGCCGATGGTTCCCATGGGCTGGGCGAAATGCAGCCGGTCCGGCTCGGTGTGGCCGGCGACCTGGACGTCGGGCTTGACCTCTTCGCGGTAGCCCAGCCCGAACCGGACCACGTACTGGCGGTACAGGACGACCAGGGGAGCGGCGGCCAGAGCGGCTTGCATCGCGGCCGCGTTGCCGATCGCGGTGATCGTGTAGGGCGGACTGTAGGTGCGCCCGTTGAGCAGCAGGGTGTTGCCGACGCACCGCGGCACCGAGGTGGCGATGATGCGCTGGTCCTGCATCTGGATCGCCTCGGCGCCGGCGCTCCACATCGCATTGAGGACGGCCTCGATGTCCTGCTGGTGCACGACCAGGTCGTCGGGGGACGCATCGCGCGGGAACCGGCCGTTGGCGTCGCGTGGGGCGTCCTCCAGGGTGACCACCAGGCCCGGCCCGTGCACCGGATTCATGCCCGCCTCGACTGCCAGCTCGGCCGAGCGTCGCAGCATCGCCGCCAGCGCGCGATCCGAGGACCGTCCGTGCGCGGCGTCGATCTTGCCCGACAGCTCGTCGCGCTGGGCGTTGAGATGGTTCACCGACGACTGGGCCTCGCGGACCAGGTCCACCAACCGGGGGGCGTCGCTGCGGCGGATCTCGGCGCCGCCGGACACCCCGTGGGTGGCGGCCAGCAGCAGCCCGGCCAACAGGCACACCACCGGGACGCCGAAGCGCCACGGTGACCGCCGTCCGTCGCTCATCGGGTCTCCAATTTCCTGGTCACCGCGCCGAGTGGGTTAGTCTCGTAGCCAAGCTGTGCGTGCAGCTGCGGTCTTCATCGTTGCACCCCGTCCCGCTCACCGTCTTGTTGAGGTAATCATGCCCAAGTCCAAGGTCCGCAAGAAGAACGACTTCACCGTCAGCTCGGTCAGTCGCACGCCGGTGAAGGTGAAGGTCGGGCCGTCGAGTGTGTGGTTCGTGGCCCTGTTCGTCGGTCTCATGCTGATCGGCCTGGTCTGGCTGATGGTGTTTCAGTTAGCGGCCGTCGGCAGCCAAGCGCCCACCGCCCTTAACTGGATGGCGCAACTGGGGCCGTGGAACTACGCCATCGCGTTCGCTTTCATGATCACCGGTTTGTTGCTGACGATGCGGTGGCACTGAGCACGAGACGCGCCGGAATGAATTCATTTTTGAGTTGCTCCGTTACTGCGCCAGCAACATTCCGACCACCCAATCACACGCGTGTGATTTATCCCCACTGTTGATAGCGTCTGTGGATAACTCCATCGCCCGTGGTAGGAGGGGCTGAGGAGCGCGTGCAGCAAACGCAATGGCAGCCGCACGCGGCAGGAATCGCTGGTTGCGGGGTCGCCGGCGTTTTGATGGCTATCGCGAGTGTGACCGTAGTCACAGACCCGCCCGGGCGGGTTTTGGCGGGGATTGCCGCGGCTGGTCTGATCTTGTTTGCGGGCGCGACGTGGCGCGCGCGGCCGAAGCTGGCAATTACCGCCGACGGCCTGGTGCTCCGCGGATGGTTCCGGACGCAGGTATTACGGGCAAGCGACATCAAGATCATCCGGATCACCGAGTTCCGCCGCTACGGACGCAAAGTCCGGCTCCTCGAGGTCGAGAACGCCGACGACGGGCTGGTGCTGTTCTCCCGATGGGATCTGGGGACGGATCCGCTGGAGGTGCTCGACGCACTGACGGCGGCCGGTTACGCGGGCCCTCACCCGCGCTGACCGGACCGCCGTAGGGCGGGGCCTAGGAGATCGTGATCGACTCGATGACGACCGGTTCGGTGGGGCGGTCGTTGGCGTCGGTGGCCGTCGTCGAGATCGCCTCGACGACGCGCTGCGACTCCGGGTCCGTCACTTCACCGAAGATGGTGTGGCGGCGATTGAGGTGGGGCGTCTTGCCCACGGTGATGAAGAACTGGGAGCCGTTGGTGCCCGGACCCGCGTTCGCCATCGCCAGCAGGTACGGCTTGTCGAATTGCAGTTCGGGGTGGAACTCGTCGGCGAACTTGTAACCGGGGCCGCCGCGGCCGGTTCCGGTCGGGTCGCCGCCCTGGATCATGAAGCCCTGAATCACCCGGTGAAAGACCGCGCCGTCGTAGAACGGACCGGAGGACCCGCCCGATGCGTTCTGGGTCGAGTACTCCTTGGTGCCCTGCGCCAGGCCGACGAAGTTCGCGACGGTCTTGGGCGCGTGGTTTCCGAACAGGGCGACTTTGATGTCGCCGCGGTTGGTGTGCAGCGTGGCGGTAGCGGTCTGAAAGGGGCTGTTGGTCACGGCATGAGAGTCTGCCATTACGCGCGGGCCCGCCTGCACCCGGTGTCGCTCCAGCCGGGCCGCCACCGAAACCGCGTCGCGCACAGAAGGGTTCCGCCGGTGTCCCTATGCTGGCAGTCTGTTCAGCACGCACAGAAAGGCGGCAGATGAGCGCGAAGGCGGATTCCCGGCTGACCCCGCGGGAGCGACTGACCCGCGGGCTGACCTACTCGACCCTGGGGCCGGTGGACGTGACACGCGGCGTCGTCGGCCTGGGTGTCCAGTCGGCGCAGTCGACCGCATCGCAGATTCGTCGCAAATACCAAGACGGGCGCCTCGCGAAGGAACTCGCGGCCGCGCAAGAGACGCTGGCCCAGGAGTTGGCGGCCGCACAGGAGGTGGTGGCGGGGCTGCCGCAGGCGCTTCAGGACGCGCGGCGCGCTCAGCGCCGGACCAGACGACCGTTGATCTTCGCCGGGGTCGCGGTCGCGGTCCTCGCCGGCGGCGCCGTCGCGTTCAGCATTGTGCGGCGTCAGGTGCGGGAGAAGCCCCAGGAGCCGCAGTCTCGGCCCCCCAGCGTCGACGTGCAGCCCCGCCCGTGATTTGTGGAGCCTAGGGGAATCGAACCCCTGACACCCGCCTTGCAAAGGCGGTGCTCTACCAACTGAGCTAAGGCCCCTCGACGTGATCGGGTGGCTGACCGGATGTGTCGTCCACCGCCACGTGCCAGACCTCGACCCCGCGTCGGTACCGCGCCACCGCCGCCACCACAGCGATCACTGTGATTGGCAGGGCGAGTCTTACGCAACGTCGTGACGGGCACATGGTTGTGGGCCTAGGAGGACTCGAACCTCCGACCTCTTCGTTATCAGCGAAGCGCTCTAACCGCCTGAGCTATAGGCCCGTACACGCGTACGGCCGAGCGACGAGATTACCGCACTCGCCGCCCCACCCCCAAAAATGCTAGTCGCGGTCGGCCAACGTCACTTCGACGCCGCCGATCAAGTCGGTGGTCAGGTTGTAGACGAAGGCGCCGATCGTGGCCATCGCGGTCAGCAACACGATGTTGACCAAGCCGATCAGCACGGCGCCGCCGAAGATGGTGCCGCTGGACACCAGTTCGCCGCTGCTGCCGCTGGTGTTGTTCAACAGGTCACCGACGTTGCTGTTCAGCTTCGACCACACACCCATGCCCCCGAGCACCAGGTACAGGAACGCCACGGCGATCATCCAGACGAAGAACAGGGCGACCGAGAGCAGCAGGGACACCTTCAGCGTGCTCCACGGATCGATCCGGCGGATCTGCATGCTGGCGCGCACCGGGCCGCGCGGTCGCCGGGACACCTGGGTGCGGCTTTCGCGCCCCTCGCGGTTTTCGGGGGCCGACGAACGGCCAGGGCCCTGCTGGCCCGACGGCTCGCCGGTTCGGTCGGGGGGCGTCTTGCGCTGCGGGCCCCGCGGGGTCGGGCCGGAAAGGTCCGGCAACTCGCTGGCGTAGGCCTCCGCGGGCGGCCCGTCGCCGCGGCCCGCGGGAGCGTCGGTGTCGTGAGGCGGGATCTTGCCCGGTGGGGGCGCGCCGGCGCCCGGCGCCGCGGTGCCGGAGATGAACCGGTTGAGCCGGGCCTCGACTCCCGTCGGCGGTGCAGACGGCCGCGCCTCGGTGGGGGGCTCGTTCTGGCGCTGGGGTGCCTGCGGGGGCCGGGCCCCGCCACGCTGCTGCCACGGCGGTGAATCACCGGCGTCCGCGGCCCGGCCGGCCTGTGCCGGCGGGGTCGCGCGGTGTATACCGGCGCGCTCGGCCGAACCATCCCCATTAAGGCCGTCGCCCTTTTTGGGGGCGCCCGGCTCGTTCGGTGAGGTCACCCCGACTCCTTACATCTCCTACCAGGGCCGCGCGGGCGAAGGCAGTCGCATTTTGTCTGGTCGGGCCGAGTCTAATTGCCCGGCTGTGGCCCGGACCGCCCGGATTGTCACCGATCAGCCGTCGGACTCTGTGTCGCCTTCCGCTTCCTCGACGACGTCGTCCGCGTTTTCCTCGGCGTTGCGCGCGATGGCCAGCAGCGTGTTGTCCTCGCCCAGGTTCATCAACCGCACGCCCTTGGTCTGTCGTCCGGCCTTGCGGACCTGGCGCGCGGCGGTGCGAATCACGCCGCCTCCGGAGGTGATGGCGTAGAGCTCGCTGTCGTCGTCGACGATCAGCGCGCCCACCAGCTTGCCGCGCCGACGGTCATACATCACGGTGAGCACGCCCTTGCCGCCGCGCCCCTGCACCGGGTACTCCTCGATCGCGGTGCGCTTGGCGTAGCCACCCGACGTCGCCACCAAAAGGTACGTACCTTCACGAATCACGTTGAGCGACAACAGGTAATCGTCGGTGTTGAACCGCATGCCCTGTACGCCGGAGGTGGCGCGCCCCATCGGGCGCAGTGCCTCATCGGTGGCCGAGAAGCGGATCGATTGACCGTTGGCCGACACCAGCAGCAGGTCGTCATCCGACGAGCACAGCACCGCGCCGACGAGCTCGTCGCTGTCGCGCAGGTTGATCGCCACGATCCCGCCCGACCGGTTGGAGTCGAAGTCGGTCAGCTTGGTCTTCTTGACCAGGCCGTTGCGGGTCGCCAGCACCAGGTACGGGGCGTCCTCGTAGCCGCGGATCTGGATGACCTGGGCGATGCGCTCCTCGGGCTGGAAGGCCAGAAGGTTGGCGACGTGCTGGCCGCGCGCCGTCCGGGACGCCTCGGGCAGTTCGTACGCCTTGGCGCGATAGACCCGGCCCTGCGTGGTGAAGAACAGGATCCAGTCGTGCGTGGAGCTGACGAAGAAGTGTCGCACGATGTCGTCCTGCTTGAGGCCGGCGCCCTGCACGCCCTTGCCGCCGCGTTTCTGGCTGCGGTAGAGGTCGGACTTGGTTCGCTTGGCATAGCCGGTCTCAGTGATGGTGACGACGACCTCTTCGCGGGCGATCAGGTCCTCGTCGTTGACGTCACCGTCGGCCGCGATGATCCGGGTACGACGGTCGTCGCCGTGCTTGTCAACGATCTCGGCGAGCTCGTCGTGAACGATCGCGCGCTGCCGTTCCGGCTTGGCCAGGATGTCTTCCAGGTCGGCGATCTCGGCTTCGATCTTGGCCAGGTCGTCGATGATGCGCTGGCGCTCCAGGGCCGCCAGCCGCCGCAGCTGCATATCGAGGATGGCCTGGGCCTGGATCTCGTCGATATCGAGCAGCTCGATCAGCCCGGCCCGGGCGATATCGACGGTTTCCGACGCCCGGATCAGGGCGATGACTTCGTCGAGCGCGTCGAGCGCCTTGACCAGGCCGCGCAGGATGTGGGCGCGTTCGTTGGCCTTGCGCAGCCGGTAGGTGGTGCGCCGGACGATGACGTCGAGCTGGTGCGCGACGTAGTAGCGGATCATCTGGTCGAGCCGCAGCGTGCGCGGCACCCCGTCGACGATCGACAACATATTCGCGCCGAAGCTGGTCTGCAGCTGGGTGTGCTTGTAGAGGTTGTTCAGCACCACCTTGGCCACCGCGTCGCGCTTGATTTCGACGACGATGCGCAGGCCGACCCGATCGCTGGATTGGTCCTCGATGTTGGCGATGCCGGTAAGCCGGCCGTCGCGGACCTGCTCGGCGATCGAGGTGATGAAGTTGTCATGGTTGACCTGATAGGGCAACTCGGTGATGACGATCGAGGTGCGGCCCCGCGAATCTTCTTCTATCTCAACGACTCCGCGCATCCGGATCGATCCGCGACCGGTGGTGTAGGCATCGTGGATGCCCTGCGACCCGACGATCAGACCGTGGGTGGGGAAGTCAGGGCCCTTGACCCGCTCGCAGACTGCGGCCAGGGTGGCTTCTTCATCGGCCTCGTGGTTGTCCAGGCACCAGTAGACGGCTTCGGCCAACTCGCGCAGGTTGTGCGGTGGGATGTTGGTCGCCATGCCGACCGCGATGCCGCCGGAGCCATTCGCCAACAGGTTGGGGAACCGGCTGGGCAGCACCGTCGGTTCCTGCACCCGACCGTCATAGTTTGGAATGAAATCGACTGTCTCCTCGTCGATTTCACGCAGCATCTCCATGGCCAGCGGGGTCAGCCGCGCCTCGGTGTATCTCATCGCGGCCGGCGGGTCGTTGCCCGGGGAACCGAAGTTGCCCTGGCCGTCGACCAGGGGGTACCGCAGCGACCACGGCTGGGCCATGCGCACCAAGGTGTCGTAGATGGACGCGTCACCGTGAGGGTGATAGTTGCCCATCGTCTCAGCGACCGAGCGGGCCGACTTGGCGTGGCTGCGGTCCGGGCGGAAGCCCGAGTCGTACATCGCATACAACACGCGGCGGTGCACCGGTTTGAGGCCGTCGCGGACCTCGGGCAATGCGCGCCCGACGATCACGCTCATCGCATAGTCGATGTAGCTGCGCTGCATCTCCTGCTGGATGTCAACAGGTTCGATGCGGTCGCCGGCCTCGTCGCCCGGTGGCAGCGTGGTGTCAGTCATCTAGTCCCCTTTGTGGGTTGGCGTGCCCGACGAGTCGGTCAGACATCCAGGAAGCGAACGTCTTTGGCGTTGCGAGTGATAAAGCTGCGGCGGGCATCGACGTCTTCGCCCATCAGGATGGAGAACAACTCATCGGCGGCCGCGGCGTCGTCGAGCGTGACTTGACGCAGCACCCGCACCGACGGGTCCATCGTGGTTTCCCACAACTCTTTGGCGTCCATCTCGCCCAGACCCTTGTAGCGCTGAATGCCGTCCTCTTTATTGATCTTCTTGCCCGACTTGAGCCCCGCCTCGAGCAGGCCGTCGCGCTCACGGTCGGAGTAGGCGAACTCCGGATCGGTGCGCTGCCACTTCAACTTGTACAGCGGCGGCTGCGCCAAGAACACGTGTCCGTTCTCGATCAATGGCCGCATGAACCGGAACAACAGGGTCAGCAGCAGCGTCGAGATGTGCTGGCCGTCCACGTCGGCGTCGGCCATCAGCACGATCTTGTGGTAGCGCAGCTTGGTGAGGTCGAACTCGTCGTGAATCCCGGTACCCAGCGCGGTGATGATCGCCTGGACTTCGGTGTTCTTCAGCACCCGGTCGATGCGGGCCTTCTCGACGTTGATGATCTTGCCGCGCAACGGGAGGATCGCCTGAAACATAGAATCGCGACCGCTTTTCGCCGAGCCGCCGGCCGAATCACCCTCCACCACATACAGTTCCGACTTGCGCGGGTCGGTGGAGCGGCAGTCGGCCAGCTTCCCGGGCAACCCACCTAAGTCGGTGGCGCTCTTGCGGCGCACCAGTTCGCGCGCCTTGCGCGCCGCAATCCGGGCCTGCGCGGACGACACCGCCTTGTTCACAACGGTTTTCGCCTCAGACGGGTTGGCCTCGAACCAGTGTGTCAGCTGTTCGTTGCATACCCTCTGCACGAACGACTTGACCTCGGTGTTGCCCAGTTTTGTCTTGGTCTGGCCCTCGAACTGCGGCTCGGCCACCTTGACCGAGATGACCGCAGCCAGGCCTTCCCGGATGTCGTCGCCGGTGAGGTTGGGATCCTTCTCCTTGAGCAGCTTCTTGTCTTTGGCGTATTTGTTCACCACCGAGGTCAGCGCGCTGCGGAACCCCTCTTCGTGGGTTCCGCCCTCGTGCGTGTTGATGGTGTTCGCGAAGGTGTGCACCGACTCCGAGTAGCCGCCGTTCCACTGCATGGCTATCTCGACTTCGTGGCCCGGGCCCTTTCCGTCGAAGTCGATCACGCTCTGCTGGATCGGGCTCTTGGTGCGGTTGATGTGCTTGACGAAGTCGACCAGCCCACCCGGGTAGTGGAACGTGCGGTGCTTGACCTTGTGCGGCGCAGTCGATTCCGCCGCCTTCTCCTCGGCGGACTTGGGCGCCTCCGCGGTGTCGCTGACCACCTCATCGACGACCTCGTCCTGCTCGACTCGTTCGTCGGTGAGGTTGATCGTGAGGCCCTTGTTCAGGAACGCCATTTCCTGCAGACGCCGCGCCACGGTCTCGAAGTCGTACTGGGTGGTTTCGAAGATCTCCGGATCGGCCCAGAACCGGATGGTGGTCCCTGTCTTCTTCGTCGCCTCGCCCTGCTTGAGGGTGCCGGGCACGGCGCGGTCGTAATACTGAAACCACTCGTGCCCGTCGCGCTTGATGTTGACTTCCAGGCGGGTGGAGAGCGCGTTGACCACCGACACCCCGACCCCGTGCAGCCCGCCGCTGACGGTGTAGCCGCTGTTCTCGCCGCCGAACTTGCCGCCGGCGTGCAGCTGGGTCATCACCACGTCGACGGTGGGGGCACCGGTGGCGTGCATCGCCACTGGAATGCCGCGCCCGTCGTCGGCGACCTCCACACTGCCGTCGTCGAGGAGCCGCACATCAACCCGGGTAGCGTAGCCGGCCATCGCCTCATCCACCGAGTTGTCGACCACCTCCCAGATGAGGTGGTGCAGACCACGCTCACCGGTGGACCCGATGTACATGCCGGGGCGTTTGCGGACCGCTTCCAGCCCTTCGAGCACGGTGATCGCTGAAGCGCCGTATTCGTCTTGCGCCTTCTTCTTCTGGGCAGCCACGGTCGGAATGCTCTCCTTGGGGTTTCATGCGGGCGGTTCCAGTCACCGCGTCAGTCGCATTCCGTCAGTCTACCGTGATGGGCCGTCCGTACCGATTCTCCGGGCGCGTTTCTACCCAGCTAACTGCGCCGTGCGGGCAATTTCTCTATTCCCGCCGCGTCCCGACGTGCGTCCAGGCGGTTCATGTCGTCCTAGCGGCTTTGAGCGGCCTGTTGATAAAGGCCGGTCTGGGGATCGTTGGTGCCGGTCGACGACCTACCCGTAAGTGTCGCGGGGGCCTCGGCCGGGGATATGACGCGGACCCTTGCGCCACGACGGCGCGGCCGGCCCGGTGATCTTGAGCGACGTCACCACGCCGTTGCCGACCGCCGCGGCGATCTTCGCCAGCAGTTGTGCCTGGATCATCCGCAACTGGGTGGCCCACGCCGTCGATTCGGCCGCCACGCTCAGCACACCGTCGCTCAACGCGGTCGGTGTCGCATGGTCGGCGATCTGCGCCCCCACCACCGTGGACCAGTTGCCCAGCACCGTGCCTTCGGCGACCTGCGCCGACCAACCGCGCTTCTTGGCCAAGTCACGCGCCAGCCTGCCCAGCGGCTGGGGATCACGGACGTCGGGCCCCGGGCCCGACCAGCTGCGCCGCTGGCCCGCCACCCGGCGGGTGGCCGATGGCATCGACCGCCCACGGCCCGCGTCCTTTCCCTGGGCGCGCGCCGCCGCGCGCGCCTCCTCGAGCGTGCGCCGGACCAGGTCCATCCCACGCGCCAAAGCCGGGTCCGCCGCCCCGGCTGATTGTTGTTCGTCGCCCGTCATGACCGCACCGCCGAGACGCGCCCCAGGTCGTCATCCCGCAATTCGATGTCCACCTGCCTGGCGGACCAGCCCGCCGGGATGTCTTCTGCCACCGCCGCGGTGACCAAAACCTGTTCCGCCGACTCTGCGACCGTCGCCAACGCCTGCCGCCGCGCGGCGTCGAGTTCGGCGAACACGTCATCCAACAACAACACGGGTTCACTCCCGTCGGCCCGCAAGAGCTCGTACGACGCCAGCCGCAACGCCACCGCGAATGACCATGATTCCCCATGGCTGGCAAAGCCTTTCGCGGGTTGCTCACCCAACCACAGTTCAAGATCGTCACGATGCGGGCCCACCAGGCACATACCGCGTTCCAGTTCGGCGTCGCGGCGTTCGGCCAGCGCGGACAGCATCGCGGCCTCAAGAAATTCGCGAGAATTGGCGCCCTCGTCTACCTCCGCCGGCGCGCCCAGACTGGTCCGGTAGGCGATCGACGCCGGCCGGGACGCCGGTGCCAGCAGCTGATAGGCCTTCTCCACCTCGGGTGCCAACTGGTTGACCAGGTCGATGCGCGCCGCCATCAACTCGGCCCCGTATTCGGCCAACCGGCTGTCCCACACATCGAGGGTGTCCAGGGCGCTTCTGTCACCGCGATGCCGTATCCCGGAGGCGGATTTCAACAGGGCGGTGCGTTGCCGCAGAACTTTCTCGTAATCGGTACGCACCGCGGCCACCGCGGGCCGCCGCACCGCGGCCAAGTCATCGAGATACCGGCGCCGTTCCGCGGGATCCCCGCGCACCAACGCCAAGTCTTCCGGAGCGAAAAGTACGGCGCGCAAAACACCGATCACCTCACGCGTGCTGCGCACCGGTGACCGGTTCAACCGGGCCTTGTTCGCTCGCCCCGCGGCGATCTCCAGATCGATCGCACATTCCCTGCCCTCGTTCACCACGATTGTCGAGACCACAGCCCGGTCGGCCCCCGTCCGGATCAGTGGTGTGTCCGTGCCTACCCGATGGGATCCCAAGGTCGTCGAAAACCAGAGTGCCTCAATGAGATTCGTTTTACCGAACCCGTTGGAACCGACGAACACCGTCCGGCCCGGCTCCAATTCGAGGTCGGCGTGCGCCCAGGACCGAAAATCGCGCAGTCCCAAATGCCGGACGTACACCTATCCGGGCAACCGAACTGGCATCAACAGGTAGACGTAATCCGTCGGCAGGGCCGCGAAGGGGCCGTTCCCGCTGGGCGAACTGTCGTCACCGGACGCCGGCCGCAGCAGCGCCGGTTTGCCCGGGGTGGTGAAACCGAACGACACCCGCTCCGAATGGACCGCCGCAAGCCCGTCGGTCAGATACGTCGGGTTGAACGCGATCGTCAACGGCTCGCCGACGAAATCGACGGCAAGGTCTTCCTCGGCCCGGCCGACGTCGTCGGCACCCGCGGACAACCGCAGCGAGCCCTCGGAGAATTCCATCCGCACCTGTGCACCGCGATCGGCCACCAACGCCACCAACTTGATCGCCTCCGTCAGCTCGGCCACGTTGATGGTGGCCACCGCCGTGTGCTCGGCCGGCAAGAGTTGCCGAAACTTCGGGAACTCCGCATCCAGAAGGCGCGTCGTGCTCCGTTTCCCGTTGCCGCTGATCCCGAGCAGCCCGTCCTTGCCCACGCCGCTGCCGGCGCCCAGCGACAACCGAACCTCGGAACCGTCGGCGCCCGCCCTGGCGGCCTCGGCCAACGTTTTCGCGGGTACCAAGACCGCCGCTTCGATGTCGGGCGACGATGCCGACCAGGTCAGCTCGCGCACCGCCAGCCGGAACCGATCGGTGGCCGCCAAAACCACCGTGTTACCGGAGATCTCGACCCGAATCCCGGTCAACATCGGCAATGTGTCGTCCCGGCCGGCGGCGACGGCCACCTGGCTGATGGCTTCAGCGAAGAGATCGGCGGGCAGCGACCCGGTCTCCTCCGGTAGCGCCGGCAGCGTCGGATAATCCTCGACCGCCATGGTCGGGAGCGAGAATCTGGCGCTGCCGCAGTTCAGCGCGACCCGATTACCGTCGACGTAGAAGTCGACGGGCTTGTTGGGCAACGCCCGGGTGATGTCGGACAACAACCGGCCCGATACCAAAACGCTTCCGGGAGAAGCTATTTCGGCTGCAACCTGCGCTTCGGCGGAAACCTCGTAGTCGAACCCGGAGATCGTCAGCCCTTCGTCGGTGCCGGATAACAGCACTCCCGAAAGCACCGGCACCGCCGGCCGGGTCGGCAGATTCTTCGCCACCCACGAGACCGCATCCGCGAAGGACTCCCGCACCAAACGAAACTTCAAGTCGCTGAGGCCAGCTCTCGTCGTCGCCGCGTCCATAGCGTCCCTTCACCTACCGAGCGTTCAAAAGTCCAGTGGCTAGCTTCCCCCCGCTAGCACGGGGTTCCGCCGCGAACGCCACTGACACGTCATGCCAACAACGACCGCAACGGCAGTCGAAGAACAACCGTAGATCGTCGGAGGCCATCTTGAAAGCTAATCGCTAAGCCCGACAAGGCGGGTTACCGGCGGGCGCGGAACCCGACGTCCCCAAAGCTGTATTTCAAAGAAGAAACGACGAAGAGATCTCAGTACTAGTAATAAGCGCTGTGCATTCTGGGGACAGCTGTGGCTCGGTCCAGCTAGGGCCGCGATCGGGCTGTGGATGACAAGGTGCACAACTGTGGGTCGGGTGTTGGGTGGTTGGGGACGAAGCGCGGTTGTGCACGCAGCGCCGGTTACTACACGGCTGTTTCATTGCGTTGTGCACAGTCCTGCGCACAAGCTCTGACTGTGGCGCGTGTGACAGGCGTGCGAGAAGTTTTTTGAAATTACTTGCCGGGCCGGGGCTCAGAGGAGCTTGGCGTCAGCGCTTGGAGCGCTGGCGGATGCGAGTGGTGAGCTCCTTGACGTGATCGAAGACCTCACGTCGCTCTGCCATCTCGGACAAAATCTTGCGTTGGGCATACATGACGGTGGTGTGGTCACGCCCGAATGCCTGCCCGATTTTGGGCAACGACAGGTCGGTGAGCTCGCGACACAGGTACATGGCGATCTGGCGGGACTGCGCGAGCGCCCGCGTCTTACCGGGGCCGCGCAGTTCTTCCACGGTGGTATCGAAGTACTCGGCCGTGGCCGCCATGATGGTGGCCGCGCTGATCTGCATGGTGCTCGCGTCGGCGATGAGGTCACGTAGCACGATCTCGGCCAGGGCCTTGTCGATCGGAGTCTTGTTCAACGAGGCGAACGCGGTCACCCGGATCAGGGCACCCTCGAGTTCGCGGATGTTGCGTTCGATGCTGCTGGCGATGAGTTCCAACACGTCGTCGGGGACCGCCAGGCGTTCCATCTGCGCCTTCTTGCGCAAGATCGCGATCCGGGTCTCGAGCTCGGGCGGCTGGACGTCGGTGATCAAGCCCCATTCGAACCGGGTGCGCAATCGGTCTTCGAGCGTGGCCAGCTGCTTGGGGGGCCGGTCGGAGGAGATGACGATCTGCTTGTTGGCGTTATGCAGCGTATTGAAGGTGTGGAAGAACTCCTCCTGAATACCTTCCTTGCCCTCGATGAACTGAATGTCGTCCACCAGCAACACGTCGACATCGCGATAGCTGCGCTTGAAGGCGACCTTGCGGTCGTCGCGGAGCGAGTTGATGAAGTCGTTGGTGAATTCCTCGGTGGAGACGTACTTGACGCGCATGCCCGGGAAGAGTCGTTGCGCGTAGTTGCCGGCGGCGTGCAACAGGTGGGTCTTGCCCAGACCGGATTCGCCCCAGATGAACAGCGGGTTGTAGGCGCGCGCCGGCGCTTCGGCGATGGCCAGGGCCGCGGCGTGCGCGAAACGGTTGGACGCCCCGATGACGAACGTGTCGAAGGTGTAGCGCCGGTTGAGGCTGGTGCCTCCGGCGACGGCCGGGTCCGCGGGATGCGGGCGCTCGGTGAAGTAGTTCGGCCAACTTTGCGGACTGTCGGCGGCTTCACCGCCCTCGTCGGCGTCGTCGGTCTCACCGGTGTCGTCGTCGGGAATCGGCGCTTCGGTTTGCAGGAACGGGTCGGCTTGCGCAAGCACGACGTCGTCGGTGTCGTCGTCGGGCGGCGCGATGCGCACCCCGAGTTGGATCTGTTGTCCGAGCCGGCGGCTGAGGGCGTCGGTGATGGGCGTGCGCAGATGACGTTCGATCTCGTTTTGAACGAAACTGCTGGGCACCGACAACAGCGCGAACCCCTCGACGATGGTCAACGGCTGGACGAGGTTGAGCCAGGCTCGCTGCTGGGGGGTGAGGGGAGTGATGAGGGTGGTGCGGTTGGCGGCCAGCCCGTCCGGGACGGATTCACCGTTGAGCTCGGACACGACCGCGTTCCACACGGTGGTGAAACTTGAACCGGGGTCATCGGTCAACGACGCATCCCCCTGGTTCTCGAGCATCCCGGGTCGAAGTACAACCACGCTTGGCGACAAAGCAACTGTCCACATAGTTATACACAGGTGTGGACAGGATGAGCGTATGCGAACCACAACCTACCGGCGACGGCTCGCGATCTCCGTGCTGGAAGAAAACCATGAAGGCCGTCTAGGCAGCTAGTCGATCCACCATCCTCGCATCGTTGTCAAACGTCGTCGCAGTCTAAAACGACACTGGCAGAAGCTAACAGTTTTCCGTGCGGCTGCCAACCGTTCTGCTGCATTCCAATCGGGTTGTTTAGGGTCCGGTGGGCCTGGTTTGACTCGACGCCGATGTGATGCCCGGCGGGGGCCGGGCGGCCGCTGCGATCTTTTGCGCCGGGATCGAGCGGGTGCGTTGGGGCAGGCCAGGTTTGACCAGGCGAAGCGCGGTCAGTACCCTCAAACAGTCGCCCGAAAGTCGGCGATGCGGCTGCGACCCAGGTCCGCCTGGGGACCGCGCCGGCCAGCAGCAAGCAAGATTACCTCCGACCGGCCTGCAGACGAGCGAGCGCGTGGCAGGCCGGATGGAAATGCGAGACACAACGAGGAGAACGTCGTGGCCAAGGGCAAGCGGACCTTCCAGCCGAACAACCGGCGCCGAGCCCGCGTGCACGGCTTCCGGCTGCGCATGCGTACCCGCGCCGGACGCTCGATTGTGTCGAGCCGGCGCCGTAAGGGTCGCCGCGCGCTATCTGCCTGATCGCAACGCCGGGTTTTTCCGCGGTGCTTTCCGCACGCAACCGCATGAGGCGGTCAACGGAGTTTGACGCGACGGTGAAGCGCGGAAGTCGCGCGGCGCAGCCCGATGTCATCGTGCATCTCCGGCATGCGGACGACGACGAGGGAGCAACCGGTCCCCGCGTCGGACTGATCGTCGGGAAGTCCGTGGGTTCGGCCGTCGAACGCCACCGGGTGTCACGTCGGCTCCGCCATGTGGCGCGATCCGTTTTGGGTGAGCTCCACGATTGTGACCGGATGGTGATCCGGGCGTTGCCCGGGAGCCGGACCGCATCGTCGGCGCGGTTGGAGCAGGAGCTGCGCCGGGGATTACGCCGCGCGCTCAAGTCGGCGGGACGGGAGCGGTGAGCGCGCGGCTCGTCCAGTCGGTGGGCGCGATGGCCGTGCGCGGCGCGGTTTACGTCATCCAGCTGTACCGGCACATGGTCTCGCCATTGCGGCCGGCGACATGTCGTTTCGTCCCGACGTGCAGCCAGTATGCGGTCGAGGCGCTGACCGAGTACGGCTTGTTGCGGGGGAGTTGGTTGGCTGTGGTCAGGCTCGCCAAGTGCGGACCATGGCATGCGGGCGGATGGGATCCGATACCGGAACGCCCGGGATGCCAAGTGAACTTCGAAGATGCCAGCGACGCGTGGGCCAGCCCGGCGGCGCGAGGGGAGAGTGGAACTCTTGTTTGATTTCTTTAGCCTCGACTTCGTCTATTACCCGGTGTCGTGGATCATGTGGGCCTGGTACAAGCTGTTCGCTTCGATGTTGGGTCCGTCGAACTTCTTCGCGTGGGCCCTAGCGGTGATGTTCCTCGTCTTCAGCCTGCGGGCGTTGTTGTACAAGCCCTTCGTGCGGCAGATCCGGACCACCCGCCAGATGCAGGAACTGCAACCGCAAATCAAGGCGCTGCAGAAGAAGTACGGCAAGGACCGCCAACGGATGGCGCTGGAGATGCAGAAGCTGCAACGCGAGCACGGGTTCAACCCGATCCTCGGGTGCCTGCCGATGCTCGCGCAGATCCCGGTGTTCCTCGGCTTGTATCACGTGTTGCGGTCGTTCAACCGAACCACGGGCGGCTTCGGGCAGCCCCACTTGTCGGTCGCCCAGAACCGCCTCACCGGGAACTACGTCTTCAGCCCGACCGACGTCGGGCACTTTCTGGACGCCAACCTGTTCGGCGCACCGATCGGCGCATTCATGACGCAACGCACCGGGTTGGACGCCTTCACGCACTTCAGCCGGCCCGCGGTCATCGCGGTCGGGGCACCGGTGATGATCCTGGCCGGCATAGCGACGTACTTCAACAGCCGGGCGTCGGTGGCGCGGCAGAGCGCGGAAGCCGCCGCGAATCCGCAGACGGCGATGATGAATAAGCTCGCGCTGTACGTGTTTCCGCTCGGTGTCGTCGTCGGCGGCCCGTTCCTTCCGCTGGCGATCATCCTGTACTGGTTCGCGAACAACATTTGGACGTTCGGCCAGCAGCACTACGTGTTCGGGATGATCGAAAAAGAAGACGAGGCCAAGAAGCAGGAAGCGCTTCAGCGACGCGCGGCCAATGCACCGGCGCCGGGGGCCAAACCGAAGCGCAACCCCAAGGCTGGGCAGCCCGGTGGGAACGGATCGGCAACGGCCGGGGAGGGGGAGGCCGAGTCGGACGCCCCCGATGGGGAGGCACCGGCAGGCAGGCCCCAGGCGGCGAAGCCGGATGCAGGCGGCCAAGACGGTGGGGCGGTGAACCGCACCCCGCGGCCGGGGGCGCGCCCCAAGAAACGTAAACGCTGACAACGGAGACATAGCCGGACCGGGCGGTGCGACCCGGTTGGCGGGACCCGCGGATGAGGGAGAGAAAGACATGACCGACGCAGACACCACCACCGAACGTGACGTGGACACCGAACTGGACGCAGAGCGGCCGTCCGAGAGTGGCGCAGAGGCGGACGCCGACGAGTTCGACGACCAGGAAGAGCGCTTGGTGGCCGAGGGCGAAATCGCCGGCGACTACTTGGAGGAGCTGCTGGACCTGCTGGACTTCGACGGCGACATCGATCTGGACGTCGAGGGCAACCGGGCGGTGGTGAGCATCGACGGCAGCAACGACTTGAACAAGTTGGTAGGGCGCGGCGGCGAGGTGCTCGACGCGCTACAGGAGCTGACCCGACTGGCAGTCCACCAGAAGACCGGTGTGCGGAGCCGCCTGATGCTCGACATCGCGAGCTGGCGTCGGCGGCGCCGCGACGAGCTGGCGGCCCTGGGTGACAAGGTGGCGCGACGGGTGTTGGAGTCCGGCGAGCGTGAGGAGCTGGCGCCGATGACGCCGTTCGAGCGCAAGATCGTCCACGACGCGGTCGCTGCGGTGCCTGGTGTGCACAGCGAAAGCGAGGGCGTGGAGCCCGCGCGGCGCGTCGTCGTGCTGCACGACTAGCGAGTTACAGCGGTGTAGTTCCCACGCCGAGGCCAGTGTGCGTCAGGCGAGCGAAGGATGTTTCACGTGAAACATGGCGGGCCCGGCGATCCTCCAGCTGGCGCGCCGGCGTCTCCGGACCCCGCCATGCCGAAAGCCGCCGCGACGATCTTCGGTCCGAGAACCGACCTCGCGTGCCGGTACGCGGAGTTGTTGGCCGGGCCCGGGGTGGAACGTGGACTGCTCGGACCGCGCGAAGTGGGTCGTATCTGGGACCGGCATCTCCTCAACAGCGCGGCAGTGGCCGAGCTGCTGGATGAGGGGGAGCGGGTGATCGACATCGGGAGCGGCGCCGGGCTGCCCGGCATCCCGTTGGCCCTCGCGCGACCCGACCTCGAGATTGTGCTCCTCGAACCGCTGCTGCGCCGCAGCGAATTTCTCAGCGAGGTCGTCGACCAACTAGGGTTAGCCGTCGAAGTGGTCCGCGGCCGTGCCGAGGAACTGTGGGTACGTCACCAGTTCGGGGAAAGGGATGCGGCGGTGTCGCGAGCGGTTGCGTCGTTGGACAAGTTGACGAAGTGGAGCATGCCATTGCTTCGGCCGGGCGGGCGCATGCTGGCGATCAAAGGCGAGCGCGGCCGCGAGGAAGTTGAACAGTACCGGCGTGTGATGGCAGCATCGGGCGCCGTTGATGCCAGGGTGGTGACATGTGGCGCGACCTATTTGCGTCCCCCCGCAACCGTAGTTATAGCCCGACGCGGAAAGCAGCCGCGCCACCAGCCGGCACGGACCGGGAAGGCCGGGAACCAATGACGAGTCCGGGAGATCAGCCGAGCGCGCCGGCGTCGACTTCGACCGCGGCGCACATCCCGTCGCCCGACGCGCCCGACGCCGCACCGCCGCCTATGCCGATCGTCGATCCCGCAGCGAATGTTTCACGTGAAACAGCGGACGAATTCGATACGCCGATCGGCGCCGCGGCGGAACGGGCGATGCGGGTTTTGCACACCACCTATCCGCCCCTGCGTCGGCCGAGGCACCGCCGGGTGCTGACGGTGGCCAATCAGAAGGGCGGCGTCGGCAAGACCACCACCGCGGTGAACCTCGCCGCCGCCCTCGCGCTTCAGGGACTCAAGACGTTGGTCATCGACCTCGACCCACAGGGCAACGCGAGCACGGCGCTCGGAATCACCGACCGGCAGTCGGGCACGCCCTCGTCGTACGAAGTCCTCATCGGCGAGGTCGCGGTCAAGGACGCGCTGCGGCGCAGCCCGCACAACGAACGCCTGTTCTGCGTCCCGGCCACCATCGACTTGGCGGGCGCCGAGATCGAATTGGTGAGCATGGTCGCCCGTGAAAACCGGTTGCGGACCGCCCTGGCCGACCTCGACGACCTCGACTTCGATTACGTCTTCATCGACTGCCCACCGTCTTTGGGGTTGCTGACGATCAACGCACTCGTCGCCGCGCCGGAGGTGATGATCCCGATCCAGTGCGAGTATTACGCGCTCGAGGGCGTGTCACAGCTGATGCGCAACATCGAGATGGTCAAGGCGCACCTCAATCCGCGGCTCGACGTGACCACCGTCATCCTCACCATGTACGACGGCCGGACCAAGCTCGCCGACCAGGTGGCCGAAGAGGTGCGCCGATACTTCGGAACCAAGGTGCTGCGGACGGTGATCCCACGCAGCGTCAAGGTCTCCGAGGCACCCGGGTACAGCATGACGATCATCGATTACGACCCCGGTTCGCGCGGGGCGATGAGCTACCTCGACGCGAGTCGCGAACTCGCCGAACGTGATTGACCACCATCCGTGAAGGGACGACCATGACGCAGCCGTTACGCAAGAAGGGCGGCCTCGGCCGGGGCCTGGCTTCGCTGATCCCGACCGGTCCCGCCGAGGGGGACTCGGGTCCGGCGACCCTCGGTCCGCGGATGGGCGACGCCGCAGCGGACGTCTTGATCGGCGGACCGGGACCGGACCTGGCCCCGGCCGGCGCGGTCTATCGTGAAATCGCACCGGGCGACATCGAGCCCAACCCGCGCCAGCCACGGCAGGTGTTCGACGACGAGGCGCTCTCCGAGCTGGTGCACTCCATCCGCGAATTCGGTCTGTTGCAGCCGATCGTGGTGCGCGCGGTCCCGGGCGCCAAGACCGGTCCGCGGTATCAGATCGTGATGGGGGAGCGGCGCTGGCGGGCAGCCCAAGAGGCCGGGCTGGCCACCATCCCCACCATCGTGCGCGAGACCGGTGACGACAACCTGCTGCGCGATGCCCTCCTGGAGAACATCCACCGGGTACAGCTGAACCCCTTGGAAGAGGCGGCGGCATACCAGCAATTGCTCGACGAGTTCGGCGTCACCCACGATGAACTCGCGTCGCGCATCGGGCGCTCGCGGCCGTTGATCACCAACATGATCCGGTTGCTCAAACTGCCCATCCCCGTGCAGCGGCGGGTGGCCGCCGGCGTGCTGTCGGCCGGCCATGCCCGCGCCCTCCTCTCGCTGGAAGCCGGGCCCGAGGCGCAAGAGGAACTTGCCAGCCGCATCGTCGCCGAGGGGCTGTCGGTGCGGGCGACCGAGGAGGCGGTGACGCTGGCCAACCGCGCCGGCACCAGCGCCCCGGCGCCCCAGCGGCGCAAGCCGATCCAGATGCCGGGGCTCCAGGAAGTCGCCGAGCGGCTGTCCAACGCCTTCGACACACGAGTGACGGTGAGCCTGGGCAAGCGCAAGGGGAAGATCGTGGTGGAATTCGGCTCGGTGGACGATTTGCAGCGAATTATCGACATGATGACCGCCGCGCAGGCCTGACCAGGCATACCCTGTAATTACGTCACTGTGACACCGAAGCGGCAAACAACGGGCATTCTCTGCCGTAGGATTACGAAAACGCATGCGTTCCAAAGATTTTCGGTAACGAACCGGTGGGGACGGTAACGCTTCCAGCGTCGTGGGGCCGTGATCGGCGCCTCGACGGCAAAGCTGGCCCGATGGCGACCCACTCTCTTATCCTGGAGAAGTTGCCGGTGCAATTGGCTGCAGTACCGCACAGGAGCCAGGAGGCTAGTGTCCGCTCGAATCACCCCGCTGCGCCTCGAGGCCTTCGAACAGCTTCCCAAGCATGCTCGCCGCTGCGTGTACTGGGAGGTCGATCCGGCGACGCTCGGTAACCAGGACCATCTCGCCGACCCGGAATTCGAGAAGGAAGCCTGGCTGTCGATGGTCATGCTGGAGTGGGGCTCGTGTGGCCAGGTCGCCACCGCGCCGTCGAACGAGCGGAGCCAAAGCGAGCCGCCGTGCCTTGGCTATGTGTTCTACGCGCCGCCGCGGGCGGTGCCACGGGCGCAGCGCTTTCCCACCGCGCCGGTCTCCGCGGATGCGGTGCTGCTGACGTCGATGGGCATCGAGCCGGGGCAGGACGGCGACGATCTTCCGCACGGCCTCCTGGCCCGGGTGATCGACGAGCTGGTGCGGCGTGGTGTCCGGGCACTGGAAGCCTTCGGGCGCACACCGGCGGCTTCGGAACTGCAGGATCCGCTGGCGGCGAGCCCGGACGTGCGGCCGGTGCTGGAGGCCGTCGGTGACTGCTCGGTGGACCACTGCGTGATCGACGCGGAGTTTTTGCAGGATGCGGGTTTCGTTGTGGTGGCGCCACATCCGTACTTCCCGCGGCTGCGGCTCGAGTTGGACAAGGGCCTGGGCTGGAAGGCCGAAGTCGAGGCGGCTTTGGAACGCCTGCTGGAGAACGCGCAGCTGCAAGAGCCGGTCGGCGCCGGTTCAGTGGCGGGAAATACGTTGCGCGGGGCCGAAATCGGCTAGGAGCCGCCGAGCCGGCTGGTCCGCTCCACGGAGAGTTCGTGGGCCAGCAGTTCGGCGAAGGTGAACGTGCCCGTGGGGCGGTCGTTCTTGCCCAGCAGGTACAGCCGCTTGACCGCGGCGAGAATCCCTTCGGCGATGGCATCCCGCGTTTGCGTCGAGATCAACATCGCGCGGTCGTGCGGATTGGTGATGTAACCGACGTCAACCTGCACCGTCGGCATGCGGGTCAGGCGTAACAGGTCCCACGTCCGGCCATGCGTGCGGCAATCCCGTAACCCGGTGCGCGCCACGACTTCTCGTTGGATGAAGTCGGCCAGGTTGCGCCCGATCGTGGACACCGACCCGTGCGAGTTCCCGAAATGAAAGGAGGCGACGCCATTGGCCGCGGGGCTGGGCTGGTTCTCACAGCGCAGGCTGATCATCAGATCGGCGCCGACGTTGTTGGCGGTGGCGGCGCGTTCGGCGTCGGACGGGCTGCGGTTGACCGGCCGCGACAGGAAGGTTTCCATCCCGATGGCCGTCATCCGCCCCTCGAGCCGGCTTGCCAAGTCCCACAACACATCCGCTTCGCTGACCGGCCCTGCGGGGCCGTGCATCAGCTCGCCGAGGTCGGTGCCGCCGCGGCCGGGGTCGATGATGATTCGCTTACCCGACAGCTTGGGGCCCGATCGGCGGACCAGTTCTTCCTCGCGGATCGCATGCGGCGAGCCGCCCGTGACGCGTGAGCTCAGAAAATACAAGGAGCGCAACGTTTCTGGCCCACAGATGCCGTCGGCGGCCAGCCCGTACTCGCGTTGGTACGACATCAGCGCGTTGTGGGTCTGCAGCCCGAAGTGCCCATCGACCAGTCCGGTGTAGAAGCCGAGGTCTTGCAGGCGGGCCTGCAGGGTGGCGACGTCGTCGCCGTAGAGCGGGGCGCCGAATTGGTGATACAGGGTGCGCGCACCGAGCCGGTAGGAAGCCTCCTTCAACGCCCGATACGTGGCCTCGCCGACGATGCCGTCGACCAAGAGCCCGCGGTGCTGCTGGAAGGCGCGCACCGCCTGGTCGAGTTCGGTGTCGAAGAGTTCGGCGGGCACGTGCCGGCCGGTCGCGAGGTCGTCCTCAAGGCTGTCGAGCAGCCCTAATGCGGCCAACGTAGCCCGGATTTCGGTCACGGCCGCACTGCGGTCACCACAGCGCAGCGCATCGCCGTATTCACGGCGCGGACTCGACATACCAAAGGCCCTCCGGGACACACTGACAGGCTCGCATCTGGGCAACAGCTAACCGTTATTGTCGCAGACGCATCGCAGATTCGGGAAAACCCCAGGCCGAACGTGGGGGGTGGTGCGGAGAATTCAAACCGCGATCAGCTGAGGTTGGGCACCGCGTCCGAGAGTTCACGCAGCAGGGCGGCCTTGCCTTTGGCGCCGACGATCCGCTTGACCGGCTGGCCGTCCTTGAACAGGATCATCGTGGGGATCGACACGACTTGGAAGTCACGTGCGGTCACCGGATTGGCGTCCACGTCGAGCTTGGCCACGGTGAGCTGCGCGGCCCGCTCGCTGGCGATTTCTTCGAGAACCGGCGCCACCATCTTGCAGGGCCCGCACCATGTCGCCCAAAAGTCAACCAGCACAGGCTTACTGCTGGACAGCACCTCCGTGGAGAAGGATGCGTCAGAGACTTCGATTGTGGCCCCGGCTTTTTCGGCGTCGGTCATTGAGGTGCTCCAATCATCTCGGTACTGCCAGGAAATTCGGTGGCGTCACTCTGGGCGGCCGAACTCGATTCGACGTGGTCGGCCAGCCAGCGTTCGGCGTCGATGGCCGCCGAGCAACCACTGCCGGCGGCGGTGATGGCCTGGCGGTAGGTGCGGTCCACCAGGTCGCCGGCGGCGAACACCCCCTCGATCGAGGTGGCGGTGGTGCGGCCCTGGACCAACACGTAACCCTCGGGGTCGGTGTCGAGGACGTCGCGCACCAGCTCCGAGCGCGGGTCGTGGCCGATCGCCACGAAGACACCGGTGACCGGCAGGGTGGCTTCCTCCCCGGTGACGGTGTCGCGCATCCGCAAACCCGTCACCGTCTGATCCCCGTCGACCCCCAGCACGGCCTTGTTGGTCAGGACGGTGATCTTCTCGTTCGCCCGGGCGCGTTCGAGCATGATGCGCGAGGCGCGGAATTCGTCGCGGCGGTGCACCAGGGTGACGCTGCGCGCGAACCGGGTCAGGAAGGTGGCTTCCTCCATCGCCGAGTCGCCACCACCGATGACCGCGATGTCTTGATCCTTGAAGAAGAACCCGTCACAGGTCGCACACGAGCTCACGCCCCGCCCCAGCAGCTCCTGCTCACCGGGCACCCCCAGGTAGCGCGCCGCCGCGCCCATGGCCAAGATCACCGACCGGGCGCGGACGGTCTCGCCCTCGGCGGTCGTGACCGACTTGACCGGCCCGTCCAGCGACACCGACTCGACGTCTTCCATCCGCAGATCGGCCCCGAAACGCAGGGCTTGCTCCCGCATCTGATCCATCAACTCCGGACCGGTGATGCCGTCGCGAAACCCGGGAAAGTTCTCCACCTCGGTGGTGGTCATCAACGCCCCACCGAACGACGTCCCCTCGAACACCACCGGCGCCAGCTGCGCCCGGGCCGTATACAGCGCCGCGGTGTACCCGGCAGGCCCCGAACCGATGATGATCACGTCGTGCACAGTGTCGGCGGTCATAGAACCCTTCCAAACGATCGTCCCTGGATTCCTACAAACGCCAGCGTAGGCACCGCTGTTCCCCGGCGCGTCGGACACCCGTGCATCACCCTAAGGGCCCGGGACCTGGGTGCTGGCCAACAAGCCGGTATCGGCGGCGTTGCAGTTGAGCGCGACGGCGTAGACCGCGAGGGTGTGCGGACTGTCACCGGCCACCACCAGCACGACGCCGGGGCGGGCGTTGATCTCCACCCGGCGCGCGCCCAGCACC
>NZ_LZJG01000169.1:0-1362 GCF_001667785.1 Mycobacterium sp. E3247
TGAACCGTCCCGCGTTTGATGCGCACCTCCTTTCTTGGGAAGGTGCATTTCATGCCGAGCAAGTACGACCCGGAGACGCGGGCCAGGGCTGTTCGTTTGGTGCTCGACCACCGCGATGACTATCCGAGCGAGTGGGCGGCAATCACGGCGGTGTCCAAGCGGTTGGGGATGACCACCGAGACGTTGCGGAGCTGGATCCGTCAGCAGCAGATTGATGATGGCCAGCGTGACGGCGTTTCCAGCGAGGCGGCTGCCGAGATCCGCGCGCTCAAGCGGCGTAACGCCGAACTCGAGCAGACCATTGAAATCCTCAAGGCGGCCACGTCTTTCTTCGTGCGGGAGAGCGACCCGCGCAACCGCCGCTGACGGGTTCGGTCTGCGAGTTCATCGCTGATCAGCGGGACCGCTTCGGGGTCGCTCCGATCTGCCGCGTGCTCACCGAGCACGGTGTGCCGATCGCCCCGCGCACGTTCTACGCCTGGGCCAAGCGAGCGCCCTCGAAGCGGGCCCTGTGGGAGGCCACCATCACCGAGATCCTGGCCAGCTACTACGAGCCCGACGAACACGGCCGCAAGAAGCCAGAGTCGCTGTACGGGTCGCTCAAGATGTGGGCTCACCTGCAGCGCGAGGGTATCCCGGTGGCCAAGTCCACCGTCGAGCGACTCATGCGCCGCAACGGCTGGCAGGGCGTACGACGGCAGAAGACTGTGCGCACCACAATCCCGGACCCGTCGGCGGTGCGGCCACCGGATCTCGTGGACCGCCAGTTCGCGGTGGGCGCACCCAACCGCCTGCTCGTCGCCGACTTCACCTACGTCAAGCTCATCACCGGGGTGTTCGTCTACGTCGCATTCGTCATCGACGCCTACGCTGGCGCCATCGTGGGCTGGGAGGCCTCGGCATCCAAGCACACCCGGTTCGTCGAGTCAGCGATCCGCCAAGCCGCAGCCCTGCGGTCGCGCCAGGGTCACCCCATCGAGGACGCCATCCACCACTCGGATGCCGGATCTCAGTACACCAGTGTGAGATTCGGTGAAACACTGACCCTTTCGGGTTTACGGCCATCGGTCGGCAGCGTCGGCGACGCCTACGACAACGCGTTGGCCGAGACCACCATCGGGCTGTACAAAAACGAGTGCATCCGCGCGGATTCCCCGTTTCGCCGCGGCCCACTGCGCAACCTCGGCGACGTCGAATACATCACCGCCGACTACGTCGCCTGGTACAACCAGCAGCGCCTCATGCACCGGCTGGGCCGAGTCTCACCCGCCGAAGCCGAAGCCCACTACTATTCCCAACACGTGACCGACCGACCGGCCGGCTCACAAAACACCGAGGGTGCATGAAACCCGGGATGGTTCA
>NZ_LZJG01000170.1:0-12200 GCF_001667785.1 Mycobacterium sp. E3247
GGGGCGTGCGGATTTTTGGGAGGCGCTAGGCCCAGTTCCACACCGACATGTCGCCGGGCGGGTACTGGCCGCAGACGTCGGTGGCCTTGGCGACGACGCCCTTGTTGTTGAAGAAGAGCTTCATGTGGTTGGGCCAGGCGTACCACAGCGGGTCGTTGTTGTAGAAGTTCTCGGAGTAGGTGCGGCGGTCCTCCGGCGACAAGGAGTAGAACCAGTGCACCTTGTCGATCGTCGCCTGCTGGACGTTCGGGTGGTTGTTGAAGTCGATCATGTACCGCTGGTAGTACACCGGGCTGGTGTCGCGGGTGGCCGCCATGATCTGCTCGGCGTCGCACGTGGTGTTGATCATCCGGCGCGGAATCGGAAAGTCTTCCGTGGAGTCGGCCACGGCGGTCTTCGGGAAGACGGCGGCAGCGATGCCGAGGGCGAGGAAGGCGGCGCCTGCGCGCAAGCCAGTGTTCAGCCGAGACATAGTTGTTACGGTAGCACTTTTTGGGCGACCGCGGACAGTCCCTAGCTCAGCTCAGTATTGGTCGCGATCAGGCACGATGACGTGCGTCGGGTCGGGCCGCAGCTCCGGCGGGGCCTGGCTGTAGTCGCCGAACGGGCCGTCGCGGCGTTCCACCGCCGCCCGCACGCCCTGGGTTTCGGCGGTCTTGATGAAGTCGAGGGCGTCGGGGGTGTTGCGCATCAGGCCGTCGAGGATGCCGCCCAGCGTCTGGGTGGACGCCAATCCCATGTTCTCGTAGGCCTGGTTGACGATCAGCTTCTGCGCCTGCAGTTGTGACAGCGGGATCCGGGCCAGGTCGGCGGCGATCTCGGCGACCCGGGCCTCGAGCCGCTCGAACGGCACCGCCTCGTTGATCAGTTCGATCTCGGCGGCCTGGGCGCCCGTCAGCGGGCGCCCGGTCAGCGAATGCCATTTGGCCTTGGCGAAGCTGAGCCGGTAGAGCCACATCCCGCTCAGGTATGCGCCCCACATCCTGCTGTACGGGGTGCCGATCACCGCGTCGTCGCTGGCGATCACCAGGTCCGCGCACAGCGCGTAGTCGCTGGCCCCGCCGACGCACCAGCCGTGCACCTGGGCGATGACGGGCTTGGACGCCCGCCAGATGGCCATGAACTTCTGCGTCGGCCCGGTCTCGCGGGCGGTGACCATCGCGAAGTCCTTTCCGGGATCCCACCGGCCCTCGGTCATCATCGAGTCGCCCCAGTGCGCAAAGCCGCCGCCGAAGTCGTAGCCGCCGGAGAAGGCCCGGCCGGCGCCTCGCAGCACGATGACCTTGACGGCCGGGTCACGCTCCGCCCGGCCGACGGCCGCTTCGATCTCGTCCGGCATCGGCGGCACGATGGTGTTGAGCTGCTCGGGACGGTTCAGCGTGATGGTGGCGACCGGGCCGGCCGTCGTGTAGAGCAGCGTCTCGAAGTCGGGTGCGGTCATGGCGTCCTTACGGGTCGGGCTGACGGTTCTCCGGTGACGACGCATAGATCCGGCCGCCGATCTTGAGATACGGCGTCGTCAGGTAGGCCGACAGGACGAGCAGGCCGGAGAAGATCAGCGCCACGCAGACGGCGTTCGGCCAGATCCTGCCGGTGCCGATCGCGAAACAGACGGTGCCGATGATCGCGGTCGCCCAGTAGAACCGCCGGCCCGCGCGGCGGTGACGGGTGAAGCGGTAGCGTGCCTGCGCCGCCGAAACCAGGATGAAGATCAATCCGGTCGCCAGCAGGGTGAGCTCGATGCGTTGGGTCGCTGACACGTCGACGATCTTATGGGTCGGGACGGCGAGCGACGTCGACAAGGCCGAGTGAGGACGTTGGTCCTCTCAACAGCGGGCTGCCGGCCCTGGCGCGCGTCCACTCGCCGACGGGATCCTGGACAGCGGAGGCAGGACCCCGGTTTTTACGTCGGGGGCGCCAGCATCCGCCACAGGAACGAATAGGTAAGCGCGGCCTTGAAGGCGACCTGCTGGTTGTCGGCCGCGCCGGCGTGCCCGCCCTCGATGTTCTCGTAGTAATAGACCGGATGTCCCGCGGCCTGTAGCGCCGCCGTCATCTTGCGGGCGTGGCCCGGATGCACCCGGTCGTCGCGGGTGGACGTGGTCATCAGCACCGGCGGGTAGTGCCGCGTGGCCGTAATGTTCTGGTAGGGCGAGTATTCGGAGATGAACGCCCAGTCCTCCGGATTGTCCGGGTCGCCGTATTCGGCCATCCACGAGGCGCCCGCGAGCAGCAGGTGGTAGCGCTTCATGTCCAGCAGTGGCACGCTGCAGACCAGCGCGCCGAACCGCTCCGGGTACTGGGTCAGCATGATGCCCATCAGCAGGCCGCCGTTGCTGCCGCCCTGCGCGCCCAGTCGGTCGACGGTAGTGATGCCACGGTTCACCAGATCGGTTGCCACGGCGGCGAAGTCCTCGGCCACCTTGTGCCTGCCCTCGCGCATCGCCTGGGTGTGCCAGCCGGGCCCGTACTCCCCGCCGCCGCGGATGTTTGCCAGCACGTAGGTGCCGCCGCGGGCCAGCCACAGCCGGCCGAGCACGCCACTGTAGGCGGGGGTGTTGGCGGATTCGAACCCGCCGTACCCGTACAGCATGGTCGGCCCGGGGCCTTGGGCGCCGGCGGGACGCACCACGAAGTACGGGATCTGCGTGCCGTCGTCGGATGCCACGAAATGCTGTGCCACCGTGATGTTTTCGGCGTCGAAGAAGGCCGGCGCGGACTTGATCTGTTCCAGCGGCCCCTCGCCGGCGCCGCGCAACAGCCGCGAGGGGGTGACGAAGCCGCTGGAGTCGAGGAAGAACTCGTCGCCGGTGTCGTCGGCGCCGACGACGACGGTGTGGGTCGCCGGCGGTATCCCGGCGACCGGCTCGCGCCGCCAGTCACTCCGTGACGATCGCAAGCGCGGCGAAGCCGGGCGCTGGCGGTCGTCACGCGAGGGCGGCGTGACGATCTCCACCCGGCTGGCCACGTCGGCGAGGGTGACCAACAGCAGGCGGTCCCGCGTCCACGCGTAGTGATTCAGCGCGGTGTGCTCGTCGGGCTCGAACACCACGCTCAATTCTGCGGTGCCCGAAAGGAATTCGTAATAGTCGGCTGCCAGCAGGGCGCCCGCGGGATAGTTCTGCGCGCCGTAGAACCAATCCGTGCGCAGCTCGATCAAGAGCCACTGCCGGTGTATCGACAAGCTGGCGTCGGTGGGCGCGTCGATGCGGATCAGCTCCGGCCCCCGCAATTCGTAGACCTCCTCGTTCCAGAAGTCGAGGGCCCGCCCCAGCAGGGTGCGCCCGAAGCCGGGAGTGCGATCCACCGAGGCGGACACCCGCACGTCGGTGCGGGCGCCCTCGAACACGGTCTCCGCGTCGGTGAGCGGGGTGCCCCGGCGCCACCGCTTGATCACCCGCGGGTAACCCGAGTCGGTGAGCGAGTCGTCGCCGAAATCCGTGCCCACCAGGACGGTGTCGGCGTCCACCCAGGCGAGCTGCGACTTGGCCTCCGGCAACTGGAATCCACCGGCGACGAATTCACGGGTCCCCATGTCGAATTCGCGCACGATCGAGGCGTCCGAGCCGCCTCTGGACAGCGCGACCAGTGCGCGCGTGTACTCCGGTTCGATCACCCCCGCGCCGGCCCACACCCAGTTCTGGTTGTCAGCCCGCCCCAGTTCATCGACGTCGATCAGCACGTCCCACTCGGGAGAATCGCTGCGATAGCTGTCCAGCGTGGTACGCCGCCACAACCCGCGCGGGTTGGCGGCGTCGCGCCAGAAGTTGTACAGATACTCGCCGCGGCGCACCACGTAGGGGATGCGGGCGTCGGTGTCGAGCACCTCGAGCGCCTCGGTGCGCATCCGCTCGAAATCCGCGTCGCAAAACGTCGCCAGCGTCGGTTCGTTACGCGCGCGCACCCAGTCCAGCGCCTCGTCGCCGGTGACGTCCTCGAGCCACAGGTAGGGGTCTTGGGCGTCGTCGGGGGGAGCGGCGGCTTGTGACGTCATGGAAGCCATTGTGGCCTCCGGCGGTAGTGTGAGGTGTATTACACAGGCGAACGAGGGGTGAGAGCAGATGACTGTTTTCGCACGTCCAGGTTCTGCTGGGGCGTTGATGTCGTACGAATCCCGCTATGACAACTTCATCGGGGGCGAGTGGGTCCCGCCCGCGCAGGGCCGCTACTTCGAGAACCCGACGCCGGTCACCGGCCAGCCGTTCTGCGAGGTGGCCCGCTCCGACGAGGCCGACGTCGACAAGGCGCTCGACGCCGCCCACGGGGCGGCGCCGGCCTGGGGCAAGACCCCGCCGGCCGAGCGGGCGGCAATCCTGAACAAGATCGCCGACCGGATCGAGGAGCACAAGGCCGCGGTGGCGGTGGCCGAGGTGTGGGACAACGGCAAACCGATCCGCGAGGCGCTCGGCGCCGACATCACGCTGGCGGTCGACCACTTCCGCTACTTCGCCGGGGCCATCCGCGCGCAGGAGGGTTCGCTGTCCCAGATCGACGAGAACACCGTCGCCTACCACTTCCACGAGCCGCTCGGCGTGGTCGGGCAGATCATCCCGTGGAACTTCCCGATCCTGATGGCCACCTGGAAGCTGGCGCCCGCGCTGGCGGCGGGCAACGCGGTGGTGCTCAAACCCGCCGAGCAGACGCCGGTCTCGGTGCTCTACCTGATGTCGCTGATCGGCGACCTGTTGCCCCCCGGTGTCGTCAACGTCGTCAACGGGTTCGGCGCCGAGGCGGGCAAGCCGCTGGCCTCGAGCAACCGGATCGCCAAGATCGCGTTCACCGGTGAGACCACCACCGGGCGGCTGATCATGCAGTACGCCTCCCAGAACCTGATCCCGGTCACGCTGGAGCTCGGCGGCAAGAGCCCCAACGTGTTCTTCTCCGACGTGATGGCCAAGGCGGACGACTTCCAGGACAAGGCGCTCGAGGGCTTCACCATGTTCGCCCTCAACCAGGGCGAGGTGTGCACCTGCCCGTCGCGCAGCCTGATCCAGTCCGACATCTACGACGAGTTCCTCGAGCTGGCCGCGATCCGGACCAAAGCGGTGCGCCAAGGTGATCCGCTGGACACCGAGACCATGCTGGGCTCGCAGGCATCCAACGACCAGCTGGAAAAGGTGTTGTCCTACATCGAGATCGGCAAGGACGAGGGCGCCAAGGTCATCACCGGCGGGGAGCGCGCCGAGCTGGGCGGCGATCTGTCCGGGGGCTACTACATGCAGCCGACCATCTTCGCCGGCAACAACAAGATGCGGATCTTCCAGGAGGAGATCTTCGGTCCGGTGGTCGCGGTGACGTCGTTCTCCGACTACGACGACGCGATCTCGATCGCCAACGACACCCTCTACGGGCTGGGTGCGGGGGTGTGGAGCCGCGACGGCAACACCGCCTACCGGGCCGGGCGCGACATCCAGGCCGGCCGGGTGTGGGTGAACTGCTATCACGCCTATCCCGCCCACGCCGCGTTCGGCGGCTACAAGCAGTCGGGCATCGGCCGGGAGAACCACAAGATGATGCTCGACCACTACCAGCAGACCAAGAACCTGATGGTGTCCTACTCCGAGAAGGCGCAGGGATTCTTCTAGATGGAGCCCGGGCCCCCGCCAGGAGTCGTGATCACCGCCGGCGCCGCCGAACTGCTGGCGCGCCTGCAGGACCGCCACGGTCCCGTGATGTTCCACCAGTCCGGCGGCTGCTGCGACGGCTCGTCGCCGATGTGCTTCCCGCGCGGGGACTTCCTGGTTGGTGACCGCGACGTGCTGCTGGGCGTGCTCGACGTCGGAGACGGGGTGCCGGTGTGGATCTCGGGTCCGCAGTACGAGACCTGGAAGCACACGCAGCTGGTCATCGACGCGGTCCCCGGCCGGGGCGGCGGGTTCAGCCTGGAGGCGCCCGAGGGGGTCCGGTTCCTGTCCCGTGGCCGCGTCTTCACCGACGACGAACAGGCCGAGCTGCGGCGTGCGCCGGTGATCACCGGCACCGATTACGAACGGGGCGTACGCCCCTCCGCGCGCGGCGAGGTGGTGGCGGACGCGGCATTCCGAACATGCCCTCCGGCCCGGCGACCCCAGTAATGTCGAAATCGTGATCCCCCTCCCGCGTCCGCGGTCACTGGCTGCGGCCATGCTGATCGGCGCCGCGGTCGGGTTGCTGGCCGGGGTGGGATTCGCCGTGGCCGCCCATCCGAGCGTCCGCCCGGCCTTCGCCCTGGCATCGGTGGTTGGTATTCCCAGCGCGGCCGGGCTGGTGACGATCCTGTTCTCCGGACGCCGCTGGGTGACGATGCTGGGCGCGTTCGTCCTGGCCCTGGCACCCGGCTGGTTCGGTGTGCTCGTCGCCCTGCAGGTGACCGCCCGTGGCTGACGACGAAACGCCGTCGAGCCCCGGCACCCAGTCGTGGGTGCCGGACTTCTCCGATTCCGACGAGGACACCGGGACGCAGTCGTGGGTGCCGGACTTCTCGGACTCCGACGAAGACGGCGGTGAGGAGCCCTCCGCGGCGAAGGGCGAGCCCGAGACGCCCGCGCCGGCCGCCGAGGAGGAGGAGTCCGGCGCCGACTCCGCTGTCACGCCGGTGCAACCGGTCACCGTTCCCGGGCGCTACCTCTACCTCAAGTGGTGGAAGCTGCTGCTGGTGGTCCTCGGCGTGTGGTCCGTGGGGGCCGTCGTCGGGTTCGGCCTGTTCTATTGGTGGTACCACTCGGCCGACGTGACCCCGGCGCTGTTCGTCATCCTGGTCTACGTGGTGGCGTGCGCGGTCGCCGGCGTGTTGCTGGCGATGGTCGAGGGCAGGCCGCTGGTCGCCGCGCTGTCGCTGGCGGTGATGTCGGGGCCGTTCGCCTCCCTGGCCGCCGCGGCGCCGCTGGACGGGTACTACCACTGCGCCCGGGTGGGCCACTGTCTCGTCGGCCTCGTTCCGTATTAACGCCCGGCCCGGGCGGCCACTAGGGTAGGGGCCGTGACCCATTTTGACGTCGTCGTCCTCGGGGCCGGCCCCGGCGGATATGTCGCAGCCATCCGCGCCGCACAGCTCGGCCTGAACACTGGAATCATCGAGCCGAAGTACTGGGGCGGAGTCTGCCTCAACGTCGGCTGCATCCCCTCGAAGGCGTTGCTGCGCAACGCCGAGCTGGTACACATCTTCACCAAAGAGGCCAAGACCTTCGGGATGAGCGGCGACGCCACGTTCGACTACGGCGCCGCCTTCGACCGCAGCCGCAAGGTGGCCGAGGGCCGGGTGGCGGGCGTGCACTTCCTGATGAAGAAGAACAAGATCACCGAGATCCACGGCTACGGCCGGTTCACCGACGCCAACACGGTGTCCGTCGACCTCAACGACGGTGGGACCGAGACGGTGACGTTCGACAACGCCATCATCGCCACCGGCAGCAGCACCCGGTTGGTCCCCGGAACGTCGCTGTCGGCCAACGTGGTCACCTACGAAGAGCAGATCCTGTCCCGCGAGCTGCCCGAGTCGATCGTCATCGCCGGCGCCGGCGCGATCGGCATGGAGTTCGGCTACGTCATGAAGAACTACGGCGTTGACGTGACCATCGTGGAGTTTCTGCCGCGCGCGCTGCCCAACGAGGACGCCGACGTCTCCAAGGAGATCGAGAAGCAGTTCAAGAAGCTGGGCATCAAGATCCTCACCGGCACCAAGGTCGAGTCCATCAACGACAGCGGCACCGAGGTCACCGTCGTCGTCAGCAAGGACGGCAACACGCAGGAGATCAAGGCCGCGAAAGTGTTGCAGGCCATCGGTTTCGCGCCCAACGTCGAGGGCTACGGCCTGGAGAAGACCGGGGTCGCGCTGACCGACCGCAAGGCCATCGGCATCAACGACTACATGATCACCAGCGTCGGCCACATCTACGCCATCGGCGACGTCACCGGAAAGCTGATGCTGGCCCACGTGGCCGAGGCCATGGGCGTGGTGGCGGCCGAAACCATCGCCGGCGCAGAGACTTTGGCGCTCGGTGACTACCGGATGCTGCCGCGGGCGACGTTCTGCCAGCCCCAGGTGGCCAGCTTCGGACTGACCGAACAGCAGGCCCGCGACGAAGGCTACGACGTGGTGGTGGCCAAGTTCCCGTTCACCGCCAACGGCAAGGCCCATGGCCTGGGCGACCCCACCGGCTTCGTCAAGCTGGTCGCCGACGCCAAGCACCTCGAGCTGCTGGGTGGACACCTGATCGGCCCCGACGTGTCCGAGCTGCTGCCCGAGCTGACGCTGGCGCAGAAGTGGGACCTGACCGCCACCGAGCTGGCGCGCAACGTGCACACCCACCCGACCCTGTCCGAGGCGCTGCAGGAGTGCTTCCACGGCCTGGTCGGCCACATGATCAACTTCTGAGGCCGCGTGCGCAGCGACGTCGTTGTGGGGGCCGTCGGCGGGCTGGCCGCGGGTTATGTCCTATGGCTGGCCGCCTTTTCGATCGCCGACGACAACGCGGCGGTGGGCAGGTGGGCGCCCACGGTGTTGCTGCTCTCGCTTGCCCTGGCCGTCTGCGCCACGACGTGGGCCTCGCTGCTGCGCCGACGCCGCAAATACGCCTGGTCGGGTTTCGGCTTCGCGCTGTCCGTGCCGCCGCTGCTGCTGACGCTGGCCGTGTTCGCCAGCGTCTACCTCTGACCGCGGGTTAGCGCGGGTTGTCCAGCGGGATGTCCAGCGCCGCCATCGTCGCGGCGAGCCCGTCGTATTGACTTGCCAGCAAACAGAATTCGATCAGCTGACGCCGGTCGAGGTGCTCGGCGAGCTGCCGCCAAGTCGCGTCGGTGATGGTGCGGTCCTTGATGAACTCGTCCGTCGCCGCCAGCAGCGCCTGCTGCCGCACCGTCAGGCGCGCCTCGACCCGGTCCAGCCGCTCGGGCCACGCGAAGATCGCGGCCTGCAGATCCGCGTTCAGGCCCTGCTTGGCCGCCATCCGGCGATGGTGCTGCAGCTCGTATTCGCAGGCGCGCACATGCGCGACCCGCAGGATCACCAGCTCGGTGTCGACCGCCGGCAGCCGGCCGCGCAGGACGCGGCCGCTGTAGACACTCCACGCCAGAAACAGCAACCGGTGCTGGCCCAGTGTGGTGAACAGGTGCATCTCGGGAGCCCGCACCGTGCGCGCGGCCAGCTTCGCCAGCACCCAGTTGACCGGGCCCAGTTCGCGGAACCGTCCCGACGGGATGCGGCCCTGCTGCGGCCCGGTCACGGTTGCTTCACCAGGTACGGGGAGACGGTGCTGCGGTGTTCGTCGAGATCCAGCGCGCGGCCCAGGGCCGGGAACGCCCGCTGCGGGCAGTTGTCACGTTCGCAGACCCGGCAGCCCGCGCCGATCGGTGTGGCCACTGTTCCTGAATCCCCCGAGACGTCGAGTCCTTCCGAGTAGACCAGCCGGTGCGCGTGGCGAAGCTCGCAACCCAGCCCGATCGCGAAGGTTTTACCCGGCTGACCATACCGGGCTGCGCGGCGCTCCACCGTGCGGGCCACCCACATGTAGTTGCGGCCGTCGGGCATCTGGGCGATCTGGACCAGGATCTTGCCCGGGTTGGCGAACGTCTCGTAGACGTTCCACAGCGGGCAGGTGCCGCCGCTGGAGGAGAAGTGAAAACCGGTGGCGGACTGGCGTTTTGACATGTTGCCCGCCCGGTCCACCCGGACGAACGAGAACGGCACCCCGCGCATCGACGGCCGTTGCATCGTCGAAAGCCGGTGCGCGATGGTCTCATAGCTCACCGAATAGAACGAGGACAACCGCTCCACGTCGTAGCGGAAATTCTCCGACACGTCGTGGAACTGGCGATAGGGCAGCACCGCGGCCGCGGCGAAGTAGTTCGCCAGCCCGAGCCGGGCCAGCGTGTGCGACTCCTCGCTGGTGAACTTGCCCTCCTCGACCAGCGCGTCGATCAGGTCGCCGTATTCGAGGTAGGCCAACTCGGCGGCCATCTTGAAGACCTGCTGTCCCAGCGACAGGTGGTTGCTGATCTCCAGGGTCTTCGTTGCGGGGTCATACCGGTGCAGCACGGTGTCGCCGAGATCGATGCGCCTGTTGATGTGCACGCCGTGCACTTCGGTCAGCCGGCGATTGAGCTCGCGGGCCAGGTCCCCGTGGTGCAGCCGCATCTGGATCGTCAGGTCTTCGGCGGCCGTGTCCAGCTCGTGCAGGTAGTTCTGGCGTTGGTAGAAGTAGTCGCGCACCTCTTCGTGCGGCATGGTGATCGACCCGGTGCCGCTGCCGTCGGAATACCGCTCCTCGGTGGCGGCGGCCAGTTGCGCCGTGGTGATCCGGTAGCGCCGGTGCAGGTTGACCACCGCCCGGGCCAGGGTGGGGTGCGCGCTGACCATCTCGGCCACCTCGGTCGGGTCGACGTCGATGTCCAAGTCGCGGTCCATGGTGACCTCGCGCAGCTCGGCGACCAGCCGGGTGTCGTCCTGGGGAGCGAAGAAGGTCGCGTCAACGCCGAACACCTCGGTGATCCGCAGCAGCACCGCCACCGTCAGGGGGCGGACGTCATGCTCGATCTGGTTGAGGTAGCTCGGCGAGATCTCCAGCATCTGGGCCAGGGCGGCCTGCGAGAACCCGCGCTCGTTGCGCAGCTGGCGGACCCGGGAGCCCACGAACGTCTTGGACACCTCACCCAGGGTACCGGCGCTGCTAAGCGGAAGTTGGCAGAGTTCGCATCGGCCGCGATCGCGTCGCGATTGGTTTTTGGCCCAGGTCGTTGGCATGATTCGCAACGGAGGCCCCAGGGCGCTAACCGCGGGGCGCGCACGAGGAGGAAATGGGAGCGGAGCCGTGAGCCTGGACAAAGAACTGATGCCGGTGCCCGACGGTCACCCCGACGTGTTCGATCGCGAGTGGCCGCTGCGGGTGGCCGACATCGACCGCACGGGCCGGCTGCGGCTGGATGCGGCCGCACGGCATATCCAGGACATCGGCCAGGACCAGCTGCGGGAGATGGGTTTCGAGGAGACGCACCCGCTGTGGATCGTCCGGCGCACCATGGTCGACCTGCTCCGTCCGATCGAATTCCAGGACATGCTGCGATGCCGGCGGTGGTGTTCGGGCACCTCCAACCGGTGGTGTGAGATGCGGGTCCGCGTCGACGGACGCAAGGGCGGGCTGATCGAGTCCGAGGCGTTCTGGATCAACATCAACCGGGAGACCCAGATGCCGTCGCGCATCTCCGACGACTTCCTGGCGGGCCTGCACAAGACGACGTCGGTCGACCGGCTGCGGTGGAAGGGCTACCTCAAGCCGGGCAGCCGCGACGACGCGGTGGAGATCCACGAGTTCCCCGTGCGGGTCACCGACATCGACCTGTTCGACCACATGAACAACTCGGTCTATTGGAGCGTCGTCGAGGACTACCTGGCGTCTCACCTGGCGCTGATGGCGCGGCCGCTGCGCATCACGATTGAGCACGAGGCGCCGGTGGCCCTGGGCGACAAGCTGGAGATCATCTCGCACCTCCACCCCGCCGGATCGACCGACCAGTTCGGTCCCGGGCTCGTCGATCGGCCTGTTACGACGCTCACATATGCGGTCGGCGAAGAGACCAAAGCGGTCGCCGCGCTGTTCAACCTCTAACCGGACAAGCGTCCCGTTAATTCACCGGCTGACCTGCGGATTCTGGTTACCGGCGGGTAGATTCTGAAACGGTTCAGTTGCCGTTCATCTTCGCAAGATTTGCTAATCCGCACCTTGTCGTTGCCGAAATTGGCAAATGAAAGGGGTGGAAATGCGTGGTCAGGCTGTGCCATCTTCGAGTTAGCACACCAGCGAAGTTGAGCCGCTAGCTACCGCCGGTGAAGCGTTCATCAACCTCAGTAGTGAAGATCGTTAAGGAGCATGCGCAATGTCTGCCGTTGGCACCCCCAAGAGCGCCGAAGAGATCCAGAAGGACTGGGACACCAACCCGCGCTGGAAGGACGTCAGCCGTACCTACACCGCTAAGGACGTCGTCGCCCTGCAGGGCAGCGTCGTCGAGGAGCACACGCTGGCCCGCCGCGGTGCCGAGGTGCTCTGGGAGCAGCTGCACGACCTGGAGTACATCAACGCGCTCGGTGCGCTGACCGGCAACATGGCCGTCCAGCAGGTCCGCGCCGGCCTGAAGGCCATCTACCTGTCGGGTTGGCAGGTCGCCGGTGACGCCAACCTGTCCGGCCACACCTACCCCGACCAGAGCCTGTACCCGGCCAACTCGGTGCC
>NZ_LZJG01000171.1:0-1355 GCF_001667785.1 Mycobacterium sp. E3247
GCAGATCGGCGGCGATCCACCGGCGATCCACGATGCCACGTCCTCGTCGGCGTCCGTGGTCAACTCCATGGTCAGCGCGCCGACAAAGGGCCGTCGGTCGCCCCATTTCTTCGCCCATTCGGCGGCCAGCCCGGGAAAGCAGACTTCGTCATAGGCCTGGATCTCGAGCGAGCCGCGTTCGGCGATCCGCCGGGGCGAGGGTTTCGTGGCGGTGGGCAGTCCGAGTTCGCGGCGCTGCCGGTCCTCGGCCCTCTTGTTCATCCGCCAACACATCCAGTCGTACACCGCCATCCCGGTACGGACCATCGGCCCGGGCAGTGCCGGAATCAGCTCGCCGTTGGGCCGCATCGGAATGTAATGCAGCGTGGCCATCGGAATGCGGTAGTAGTCGGCGACGTTGATCGCGAGGTCCTGGTAGAGCTGTCCGGTGAAGATCAAATCGGCGCCGGCACCGACCGACATCAGTGACGAGCTCATCAGCTGCCAGTTCCGCAGCACCGGCTCCCATGCGTCGCGCATCAACTTGATGGGCCCGCGCACGAAATTCTTCCAGAAGTCGCGGATGAACTCGTCGCTCCAGAAGTCGTGCATGTCGGGTCCGTAGCCGATGGCCGCCAGGCCTGCTTCCTGCGCGAGCTCAACAAGATTGGGCGGGACGGCCATGCGGACTTCGTGCCCTCTGCGCGTCAGTTCCCGCCCGATAGCGAGGCACGGCTCTATGTCACCGCGCGTCCCGTAGCTTGCCACAGCAAATTTCATCGCGTTGTAACCTTAATCACTTTTCCCTTGCCCCGGCAACACTTCAGAGTAGGGTCTTTCGGCCCTAATTTCAGTCTCTCCCTTCCCTATTGGGATTGACTGTTTTCGTTGCATGGCATGGGGAATGAGGTTCCGCGAGCGGGCGAACCGGCAATTCCCACCGGGCGCCGTCGGGTGTGACGAAGCCAATATCATCGGCCCTATCCCCCCGACCATTGGACTGTGACGACCTTTGACGGTTTGACGCGACCCCCAGGCATCGTCGGCTGATCAGATATCTAGTGTGCCAGAAAGTGTGGTCCCGTGTCTCCAGAAGCGGCAACTAGTTCGGCGCCGGCGCCGGAGTCAGGACGCTGACAGTGCGGCACACATCCGCGCTGTCGGCTTTGCCGATCAGGCGCGACTCCGCGAGCCGGCAAACTTCTCCACCACGTCAGCGGCCTTGACAACGCTTTCAGCGGGTTTGGTCATGTGCCGGGCGATCTCTCGCGCACGCACGCCGTAATCCGGATCGAGTATCCGGCGCAGATCCGCCAACAACGACTCCCGGGTGGTGGCCGAAAACCGCCGCGTGGCACCAACTTTCAGCCGTTTGA
>NZ_LZJG01000172.1:0-578 GCF_001667785.1 Mycobacterium sp. E3247
ATTCGGCCACGCAGCGCATGGTGGCAACGACGATCCGCTGCCGCGTCTCCTCGCCGCTGGCGCCGACCGGACGTCCCCGTTGCGCCCGCGTCACCATGCTGTCCTCACTCGCGCGTCCCGTCCGCCGGCTCCCGGTCCCCGACACGGTCGAATATAATCGAGTGATCGATTAGTTCCGGCTTCGCCGCGGAGGTGCGTAGTGCGTGATGGACGGAGCTGCGGCGGGCTTCCCGCCGCATGAGCGTCACGCCGCCGCAATTGGGTCGGCCGGTGGGTGCCGACGGTGAGCAGACCCGGGCCCGCATCATCACCGCCGCGATGCGCTGCGTGGCCGAATTCGGGTACGCGGGCGCCACCATCCGTGAGATCGCCCGGGCCGCGAACGTCACCAGCGCCAGCCTCTACAACTACTTTCCGAACAAGGCGGAGCTGATCAACGCCGCGATAGCGGCGCGGACCGACGTCGCGTTGCCGCGGCTGCGCGCGGCCGCCGCGCGCCCGGGGACCGCCGTCGACCGGATCGAGGCGGTGCTCGACGAATCGGGCCGGCTCATGCGCGAGCATCCGCATCTGGCCGC
>NZ_LZJG01000173.1:0-653 GCF_001667785.1 Mycobacterium sp. E3247
TCCAGCAGCACCACGTCGGCGGCGTCCTTCGCCACATCGGTGGCGCTGTCCACCGAGATCCCCACGTCGGCGGCGTGCAACGCCAGCGCGTCGTTGACCCCGTCGCCCAGGAAGCCGACGGCTCGCCCCTCGCGCCGCAGCGCGGTGATCAGCCGCGCCTTCTGCTCGGGGGAGATGCGCGCGAAGATGGTGTGGTGTTGCGCGGCGTACGCGAACGCGGCGTCGTCCAGGGGTTCGAGCTGCGCGCCGGTGATCGTGCCCTTCGAGGCCAAACCCAGTTCTTCACAGACCTTTTCGGCCACTCGCGGGTTGTCCCCGGTGGCGATCTTCAGCTCGATGCCCAGCTCGGCCAGCTCCAACAGCGATTGGCGTGCGGCGGATTTGGGCTCGTCGGCGAAGACCAGGAACCCCGCGAGCGAGAGCTCGCATTCGTCCGCCCGGGACAGCGTCGTCATCCCCGGCGCCGATTTGGTGGCCACGGCCACCACCCGGCGGCCGGCGTCGAACAATTCGGTCAGAGTCTTTTGAGCTTCAGCCGGTGCGCTGACGCACCGCCTGATTATCTGCTCGGGCGCGCCCTTGACCACCAGGAGGCGCTTCCCATGGTCCTCGACCAGGGCCGAGGTGGCGCGACGGGCGTGGTCGAACGGCAA
>NZ_LZJG01000174.1:0-719 GCF_001667785.1 Mycobacterium sp. E3247
GCGTGCAGCACGCCCAGCATCAACCCGAACGTCAGGAAGTCGAACAGCGAGCTGATCGGTCCGAAGATCAGCATGAACCGGCGGATGAACGCGACGTTCCAGTGCGACGGCGCGTGCAGCTGCTCGGCGTCGACCCTGTCGGTGGGGATCGCCAGCTGCGAGGAGTCGTATAACAGGTTGTTCAGCAGGATCTGGCTGGGCAGCATCGGCAGGAACGGCAGCAGGGCCGATGCGGCCGCGGCGCTGAACATGTTCCCGAAGTTGCTCGACGTGCCCATCAGCACGTACTTGATGGTGTTGGCGAATATGCGCCGGCCCTCGGCGACGCCGGTGGCCAACACACCGAGGTCCTTCTCCAGCAGCACCACGTCGGCGGCGTCCTTGGCCACGTCGGTGGCGCTGTCCACCGAGATCCCCACGTCGGCGGCGTGCAACGCCAGCGCGTCGTTGACCCCGTCGCCCAGGAAGCCGACGGCTCGCCCCTCGCGCCGCAGCGCGGTGATCAGCCGCGCCTTCTGCTCGGGGGAGATGCGCGCGAAGATGGTGTGGTGTTGCGCGGCGTACGCGAACGCGGCGTCGTCCAGGGGTTCGAGCTGCGCGCCGGTGATGGTTCCCTTTGAGGCCAAACCCAAGTCGGCGCACACCTTTTCGGCCACCCGCGCGTTGTCACCGGTAGCGATCTTCACCTCGATGCCCAGATCCGCGAGCTGGGTTAGGGA
>NZ_LZJG01000175.1:0-790 GCF_001667785.1 Mycobacterium sp. E3247
CAGGAGGAGACCTTCCGCAAGGTGCTCGCGGCCGGCATCGAGACGCTCCGCGAGAAGTCTTACGCCGACCTGACGGTGCGCGCGGTGGCTGCCCGCGCCAAAGTCGCGCCGGCGACCGCCTACACCTACTTCTCGTCGAAGAACCATCTGATCGCCGAGGTCTACCTGGACCTGGTGCGGCAGGTCCCCTACTTCACCGACGTCAACGACCCGATGCCCCACCGGGTGGAACAGGTGTTGCGGCACCTGGCCCTGGTGGTCGCCGACGAGCCCGAGGTCAGCGCCGCGTGCACGACGGCGTTGCTCAGCGGCGGCGCCGAGCCCGCGGTGGCCGCCGCGCGCGACCGGATCGGCGCGGAGATCCACCGCCGCATCACCTCGGCCATGGGCCCCGACGCGGACCCCACCGCCGTGTCCGCGCTGGAGATGTCCTTCTTCGGCGCGCTGGTGCAGGCCGGCAGCGGCGAATTCACCTACCGCGAGATCGCCGACCGGCTGGCCTATGTGGTGCGGCTGATCCTCACCGGCGCGGCAGAGACGAGCCAGGAGACAACCACCGAATGACCGTTCACGTTGGCGACCACGACCTGGTCCTCGATCCCTACGACTACGACTTCCACGAAGACCCGTACCCGTACTACAAGCGGCTGCGCGACGAGGCCCCGCTGTATCGCAACGAGGAGCTGAAGTTCTGGGCGCTGTCGCGGCACCAGGACGTGCTGCAGGGATTCCGCAACAGCACAACGCTATCCAACAAGTACGGCGTTTCGCTCGACCCGGCGTCGCGCGG
>NZ_LZJG01000176.1:0-7360 GCF_001667785.1 Mycobacterium sp. E3247
CACCGCGCCGCGGTGCCGGGCGGCGGCCGCTACCGTTTCGGCCGCGGCGATCGCGAACCGCGCCGACACCCCGGAGCGCTGGTCGACCGAACTGGACTCCCGCAGATACCGGGCGAACCGGGCGATCACCTGCATCAGGTAGTCGGGCACCAGCGCGGACAGGTGCGCCTCCTGCACGATCACGCCCACCTCCGCGTCGAGCTCCAGCGGGTAGTGGGTGCGGATCTCCGCGCCGAACCGGTCTTTGAGCGGGGTGATGATGCGACCGCGGTTCGTGTAGTCCTCGGGGTTGGCGCTGGCCACCACCAACACGTCGAGCGGCAGGCGCAGCGTGTACCCGCGCACCTGGATGTCGCGCTCCTCCATCACGTTGAGCATCGACACCTGGATGCGCTCGGCGAGGTCGGGAAGCTCGTTGACCGCGACGATGCCGCGGTGCGCGCGCGGGATCAGGCCGTAGGCGATGGTCTCGGGGTCTCCCAGGCTGCGGCCTTCGGCGACCTTGATCGGGTCGATGTCGCCGACCAGGTCCGCGACGCTGGTGTCCGGCGTGGCCAGCTTCTCGGTGTAGCGCTCGCTGCGGTGCTTCCACTCCACCGGCAGGTCGTCGCCCAGGGTGGCGGCCTTGCGGATGGACTCCGGTGTGATCGGTGAGTAGGGGTGCTCGCCCAATTCCGCCCCGGCGATCACCGGCGTCCACTCGTCGAGCAGCCCGACCAGCGCCCGCAGGAGCCGCGTCTTGCCCTGGCCCCGCTCGCCGAGCAGGACGAAGTCGTGTCCGGCGATGAGCGCCCGCTCCAGCTGGGGCAGGACGGTGTCGTCGAAACCCAGGATCCCGGGCCAAACCTCGTCGCCCTCCGCCAGCGCGGTCAGCAGATTTTCCCGGATTTCCTGTTTGACTCCCCGCTCACGGTGGCCGGCGGCACGCAGCTCGCCGACGGTTCGGGGCAGATTGCTGGGTGATGGCACCACTCCACGCTACGCGTTGGCCAATCGCCGCACGCGCCGAACGTTCAGTGCGCGAAGTGACGGGCCCCGGTCAGATACAGCGTGATGCCGGCGTTGGCCGCCGCCGCGGTCACCTCGTCGTCGCGCACCGACCCGCCGGGGTGCACGATCGCCTTCACGCCGGCGGCCGTCAGCGTCTCGAGCCCGTCAGGGAACGGGAAGAACGCGTCGGATGCGGCCACTGCGCCGCCGACAGCTCTGACCCGATCGCCGCCGCGCGCATTCCCTCTTTCAACGGCCAGCCGGGCGGCGTCCACTCGGTTCACCTGTCCCATGCCGACGCCGATGGTGGCCCCGCCGCAGGCGATCACGATGGCGTTCGACTTCACCGCGCGGCACGCCCGCCACGCGAAGACCAGGTCGGTCAGCGTCGCCGGATCAGCCGGGGACCCCGTAGCCAAGGTCCAGTTCGCCGGGTTGTCGCCGTGCGCGTCGAGCTCGTCGCGCTGCTGCACCAGCAGCCCACCGCTGATCGGCCGCAGCTCGGTGCCGCCGGTCAGCGGCTCGGAGGCCAGCAGCACCCGGATGTTCTTCTTGCGCGTCAGCGCCTCCAAAGCCTCCGGCGCGTAGGCGGGCGCGATGATGACCTCGGTGAAGATGGTGCTCACGTACTCGGCCATCTCGAGGCTGACCTCGGTATTGGCCGCGATGACGCCGCCGAAGGCGCTCAGCGGATCGCATTCGTGGGCCTTGCGGTGCGCGTCGGCCACCGATTCGGACGAGATGGCGATCCCGCACGGGTTGGCGTGCTTGATGATCGCGACGCAGGTCTCTTCGTGGTCGAAGGCGGCCCGCCATGCCGCGTCGGCGTCGGTGAAGTTGTTGTACGACATCTCTTTTCCGTGCAGCTGCTCGGCTTGCGCCAGTCCTGGCCACGCGGCCGGGTCGCTGTAGAGCGCCGCCTGCTGGTGCGGGTTCTCGCCGTAGCGCAGCATCGCCGTGCGGGTCCAGCTGCGCCCCAGCCACTTGGGGAACGCGGTCGGCGGGTGCTCCGGCGCCAGCGTCGACTCCATCCAGCCCGCGACGGCGATGTCGTATTCCGCGGTGTGCTGAAACGCCAGCGCGGCCAGCTTCTTGCGCTCGGCGAGGGTGAAGCCGCCGTGCCGCACCGCGGCGAGCACGCCGTCGTAGCCGCGCGGGTCGGTGATCACCGCCACGCTGGGATGGTTCTTCGCGGCCGCGCGGACCATCGACGGCCCGCCGATGTCGATCTGCTCGACGCACTCGTCGAGGCTGGCGCCCGAGTCCACGGTCTCGCTGAACGGGTAGAGGTTGACGACGACGAGTTCGAAGGCGGCGATCCCGAGTTCCTCGAGCGCCGCGGCGTGCTCGGCCTTGCGAAGATCCGCGAGCAGCCCGGCGTGCACCCGCGGGTGCAGCGTCTTGACCCGGCCGTCGAGCACCTCGGGGAAGCCGGTCAGCTCCTCCACCCGGGTGACCGGAATCGCTTTGTCGGCTATGGTCTTCGCCGTCGACCCGGTCGACACGATCTCGACGCCCGCGTCCGCCAGCCCTTGGGCGAGTTCGACCAGGCCGGTCTTGTCGTAGACGCTGATCAACGCGCGGCGGATCGGCCTTTTCGCCGTTTCCGGCCAGTCGTCGGTGCTCATCGGTTGCTCGCCTTTCGTCCGATCGTCGCTGTTCTCCCGACCAGGGTCAGGCCGCCGGTCGCGATCCCGGCCACCACGTCCACCAGGAGCTTCCGCTCGGTGACCTTGATGCGTTCGTGCAGGGTCTCGACGCTGTCGCCGTCGAGCACCGGCACGGCCTGCTGGGCCAGGATCGGCCCGGTGTCCGTCCCGGCGTCCACCAGGTGCACCGTACAGCCTGTGACCTTGACGCCGTAGGCCAACGCGTCGGCGACCCCGTGCGCCCCGGGGAACGCCGGCAGCAGCGCCGGATGCGTGTTGACGATCCGCCCGTAGAATCGGGAAAGAAATTGCGGCCCAAGTATTTTCATGAACCCCGCCGACACCACCAGGTCGGGCGAGTTGGCCGCGGTGGTCTCGGTGATGGCCGCGTCCCAGGCGGCGCGGTCGGGGTGGTCGCCGAGGCGGGCGGTGAAGGTCGGCAGTGCGGCCCCAGCGGCGATCTCGAGGGCCGGGCAGTCGCGATCGGCGCCCACCGCCACCACCCGGGCCGGGTACTCGCCGACCGCGGCGTCGAGCAGGGAGCTCAGCAGCGACCCGGTGCCCGACGCCAGCACCACCACCCGCGCCGGCGCGCTCGGGGGCACATGGAGCGGTTCGGGCACAGGGAGAAAGCCTAGTGGGAGCTACTCGTCGTGGTCGCGGTCGGTCGCGGTCGGCTCCGCGTCGCCGGGGGGCGGCGCGACCTCGTCGCCGGTGATCGCCGCGTCGTCGTCGCTGACGGGCGCGTCGTCAGCGGCGACCTCGTCGGGATCGGCGAAATCGGCCGGGGGCTCGTCGATCGGCTCGCCGTCCGGCTCGTCGAAGATCTCCGCAAAGTCCGCGGGCGCGGCCGCGGCGGGCGCGGGCTTGGGCTTGGGCCGTCGGGGCCGCGCCCGGACGCCGCCGGTCATGAACAGCGTGATCCCGCCCACGACCGAGAACCAGAAGAACACCCCGGCCAGCAGGGCGCCCTGGTCGACGCCGACATCGCCGAAGTTTCCCAGCCGGCCGCTGCCGCCGTAGGCGAGCAAGGACATCGCCAACGCCCCCGCGGCCGAGGCGATCAGCAGCTTGGCCATCGCCGGGATCAGCGGCAGCGCGCGCCGAGCGCACTGTTGCCCGACCGCCACCCCGGACGACGCCCCGATGATCAGCAGCGCGACCCATACCGGCCCGAGCGGCGGCCGGGGGGCGGCGGCCAGGATCGGCAGCGCCGGGATGTCGCCGCCGAACACGGTGAACGAACTGAACGTCGCGAATCCGAGGTGGGCGCTGGACCCGACGGCCATCGCCGAGGTGCCGACGATGACGTTGGGTGCGTACAAGATCGACAGCACCGTGAGGCTGAACTGCCCGAAGATCGAATCGGTGATCCCGTAGAGGTCTTGCATGGTCGCCCAATGCACCACCAGCGAGGCCGCCGTGACCATGCCGGACAGCCCGAGCAACGCCAGCACACCCGCGGACGCGGCCCGCAGGGCGTCGCCCAGCCACGGCGGCAGCGACGACGCCGCCAGCGCCCGTCGTCCCACCCGGGACCACACGCCGATCGCGGCGCCGACGGCATGCACGACCAGAACGCTGGCGAACGCGCGCAGGGCGCTGGGCGTCTGCAGCTCGGTGATCACCGACGACGCGTCGTGGATGACGGCCAAGGCGATCGCCGCGATCAGCAGGGGGCCGCCCAGCGCGGACGCGACGACCCAGCGGACCACCAGCCACGAGGAATACGGGGAGATGGCCCGCGCCGTGCTGCGCGCCGTGGCCCAGATCATCAGCAGCACCGGCAGTAGCGGCATGACGCCCAATTCGCGGCCGCCGATGGAAATCGGCACCTGGTGCACGCCGAGCCACATGCTGGCGATCGCGCCCAGCGCCCCGGTCATGTCGCTGTTGGCGATCAACAACTGCAGCAACGTGACCGCGGCGATGATGACCAGGGCCACCACCGCCGGTCCGAACGCAACTCGGACTAGGTCACGCGCCTGGCGGGCGCCCGCTGGCCGGCCGTTTTCCACCCGTGTCACTCTTGGCGCACGTCCCCGACTAGGCGCGCAGGCGCGCCGTTAGGACGGCGCTGGGCCAGACTGCGACGAAGGCGACTGCTGCTCCTGGCCGTAGGGCTGCTGGCCCCCGGCCTGGTTGGAGTAGTTGGACGATGAGCCCTCGGAGCCGGCACCGGCCGCAGGGGGCGGGCTGAAGCTCGGGAAGCCGGTGGGCGGCGTGGACGGACCTTGCTGCGCGGCCTGCTGAGGCCCGGACTGCGGCGCGGGCTGGGCGCCGAAACCGCCGGTCGGAACCGCGGTTTGGGTCGGGCCCTGGCCGGCCCCGTATCCGCCGTACTGCGACCCGTACCCGGGGTGCTGCGGCGATTGCTGCTGGCCGTAGTAGGGCTGCTGGCCGTACTGCCCGTATTGGCCGTACTGACCGTACTGGGCGTACGGGTCGTATTTCGGCCGCGGCGTCGGCGCCGTGATGACACCCGCTTCCAAGAGAACGACGACGACGGCGGCGATCGCCTGGAGCACGGCGCAGGCCACCAGAGGCCACATCGCCCAGCCGACCGAGACGCCGGCGGGCAGGTTGATGGTCTCGGTGATGGCGAGCAAGCCACCCAGGACCGCGATGACCGCGACGATTCCCGCGTAGCTCTTGGCCTTGGGCACCAGGCTCAGGCCCGCGAGCAGCGCCGCCAGCACCGCGACGATGACGGCCGTGCCCGCGTCACCGGCGCGGCCGCCGACGCCCGGGCCGAGGTCGGCGCCAATCGTGAAGGTCGGCCCGAAGTTCAACAGGTACACCGCGAGTCCGAGGACGATCACCGCGATGTTCAGGTAGAGCGGGAGCTTGCTGGCGCCGTCATCGTCCTTGGTGAACGACGGTGTGCTGCCTGCGTAGGAGCCGCCAGGCGGCGCGGTCGGGTATCCGGGGCTGCCGGGCGAGTAGGTCATGGCTCCTCCTGTTGCTTCCAGTGCCTTTGAAGTGCCTTTGCGGGCGCCACAGTTGCGTCGCGACCCTGTGCTTGCGGGCGCGCCGTTCCATAACCGCCGTGCCCGGCGCTTGCGTTGCGACGCGATCGATCAACCACGCTAGCGCACTTCGCGATGCCGGTGCCGTGGCGACCGGCACGGACACCGGAGCGCCGCCGATCCGTGCCGCCGCGACGGGAGCTTGCCCAGCGGAGGTAGAACACGTTCTAATTCACCCCATGGATTACGGGCTTGTGCTTTTCACCAGCGACCGCGGCATCTCTCCGGCGTCGGCCGCGAAACTTGCCGACGAACACGGCTTCACGACCTTTTACGTGCCGGAACACACCCACATCCCGATCAAGCGCGAGGCGGCGCACCCGACGACCGGCGACGCGTCGCTGCCCGACGACCGCTATATGCGGACGCTAGACCCATGGGTAAGCCTGGGGGCGGCCTGCGCCGTCACGTCGCGGGTCCGGCTGTCCACCGCGGTGGCGCTGCCCGTCGAGCACGACCCGATCACGCTGGCGAAAAGCATTGCGACCCTCGACCATCTGTCCGGCGGGCGCGTCAGCCTCGGCGTCGGATTCGGCTGGAACACCGATGAGCTCGCCGACCACGGCGTGCCGCCCGCCCGCCGCCGCACCATGCTGCGCGAATACATCGAAGCCATGCGCGAGCTGTGGACCGAGGAGGAAGCCGCCTACGACGGCGAGTTCGTCAAGTTCGGGCCCAGCTGGGCGTGGCCCAAACCCGTTCAGCCGCACATTCCGGTGCTGGTCGGCGCGGCCGGAAACGAGAAGAACTTCAAGTGGATCGCCCGCAGCGCCGACGGCTGGATCACCACGCCCCGCGACTTCGACATCGACGAGCCGGTGAAGTTGCTGCAGGACACCTGGGCGGCCGCCGGCCGCGACGGTGCCCCGCAGATCGTCGCCCTGGACTTCAAGCCGGTGCCCGAGAAGCTCGCCAAGTGGGCCGAGCTCGGCGTGACCGAGGTGCTGTTCGGCCTGCCGGACAAGTCCGACGACGAGGTCGCCGCTTATGTGGAGCGGCTGGCCGGCAAGCTGGCGGCCCTCGTCTGACAGCCCTTCGTATCCGCCAGACATAAACCACGGCGACCGGCACCGGCGTGTCGTTCACGTGGTTTATGTGTCGCGGAACTTTGCATGAACCAGCGGTTGCGATAGCCGAAAGATGGCACGTCCCAGACGTTTTCACTGAGTAGGCAGCGCGGCAACGCGCCTATAGGATTTTAGACCCTATATACGTAATTACACGATTTCAGAACATAGCTATGTGGTTTGAGGCGCTGTCGAGATCAGTTCGACGATTACGAATCTGAATAGGGAAAAAGGCTATGGACTTCGCATCGCTGCCGCCAGAGGTCAATTCCGGTCTGATGTATGCCGGCCCCGGAGCCGGTCCAATGCTGGAAGCCGCGGCGGGCTGGGACGCGCTGGCCGCCGAACTGGACTCCACAGCCAGCGACTACTCGTCGGTGATCGCGGGGTTGACCGGGCAAGCGTGGTCGGGTCCGTCGTCAATGCTGATGACGGCCGCGGCCACACCCTATGTGGAGTGGCTATCTCTTACCGCCGCTCAGGCCGGGCAGACCGCCGCCCAGGCCTACACGGCGGCGGCGGCCTACGAAGCGGCGTTTGCGATGACCGTGCCCCCGCCGGTGATTGCGGCCAACCGGGCGCAGTTGATGGCGTTGATCGCGACCAACTTTCTCGGGCAGAACAC
>NZ_LZJG01000177.1:0-1942 GCF_001667785.1 Mycobacterium sp. E3247
CGTGCGCGCCCTCCGGCGCCGAGCGCACCACGCCGGCGATCTCGGCCCCCAGCACGAACGGCGGTTCGGGCCGGTATTGATAGAGGCCCCGGGTCAACAGCGCGTCGGGGAACGCGGCGCCCGCGGCGTGCACGTCGACGACCACGCCGTCACCGGACGGCTCGTCGACCTCGGCCACCTCTATCGCGTCCGGCCCGTCCAGCCGGGTCACCCGTGCAGCTCGCATGGTCGGACAGCCTACTGCCGACTCAAAATCCGTCGGCCACCCGCACCACCGCACGCCCGGTGAACTTGCCGGCGCGCACCTGGTCCAGCACATCGACCACGTCCTTGACGTCGACGTCGCTGGTGAGCGACTCCAGATGGCGCGGTCGCAGCGAATCACCCAGCAGCGCCCACAGTTTGCGGCGCCGGTCGATCGGCATCTGCACCGAGTCCATTCCCAACAGCGCGATGCCGCGCAGGATGAACGGCATCACCGTGGTGTGCAACGCCGGGCCACCCGTCAGGCCGCTACAGGCGACCGCCCCGCCGTAGTCGACGGCGCTGAGCACGTCGGCCAGCGTCGCGCCGCCCACGCAATCCACCGCGGCCGCCCAGCGCGCCTTGGCCAGCGGGCGCGGCTTGGCGTCGGGATCCTCCGGCAGCCGGCCGATAATGTCCGCGGCACCAAGCTCTTTCAGCAGCCCCGCGGCCGACTCCTTGCCCGTCGAGGCGACCACCCGATAGCCCGCGGCCGCCAACAGGTCCACGCTCACCGAGCCGACTCCGCCGGAGGCGCCGGTGACGACCACCGACCCGGCGCCGGGCTGGACGCCCCAGTCGATCAGCGCCTGCACGCTCATCGCGGCGGTGAAGCCGGCGGTGCCGATCGCGGCGCCGTCCCGTGGGCTCAACGCGCCGAGCGCGACGACCTGGTCGGCCGGCAGCCGTGCGTATTCGGCGTAGCCGCCGTGGTGGCCGGTGCCGATCTGGTACCCGTGGGCCACCACCGTGTCGCCGACGGCGAAGTCGGGCGACGCGGACTCGACGACCTCGCCGGTCAGGTCGATGCCCGGCACCACCGGGTAGCTGCGCACCACGCCGCCGCGCGGGGTCAGCGCCAGCGCGTCCTTGTAGTTGACGCTCGAATAGAGCACCCGGATCGTCACCTCACCGGGTGGCAGGTCCGAGGGGCTCAAAGTCTCGACCGAGGCGGTTATCCGGTCACCATCTTCGCGGGCGACGAGCGCTTGAAACGTGTCCATGCGTCGACGCTAACCTCACCGTATGGATTCCTTTCCACTCGGTCGCTTTTCGGTTTCCCGGGTGGGCTTCGGCGCGATGCAGCTGCCGGGCCCCAACGTGTTCGGCCCGCCCCGGGACCGCGACGAGGCGCTGGCCGTGTTGCGGCGGGCGGTCGAACTCGGCGTCGACCACATCGACACCGCGCAGTTCTACGGCCCCGACGTGGCCAACGAGCTGATTCGCGAGGCGCTGCATCCCTACCCGGAGAACCTGGCGCTGGTGAGCAAGGTCGGAGGGCGTCGCGACGACAGCGGCGGCTGGCTTCCGGTCGACGAGCCGGCCGACCTGCGCCACGACATCGAGACCAACCTGCGCGCGCTCGGCGTCGACCAACTGGCCGCCGTCAACCTGCGCGTGTTCGAGAGCGACGGTCCGGATCAGCTGTTCGACGAGCAGCTCTCGGTCATGATCCAAGCGCGCGACGACGGGCTGATCGGCGGTATCGGGCTGAGCAACGTCAACCGCGAACACCTACTGCGCGCGTGCGGGCGCACCGAAATCGCCTGTGTGCAAAACGCTTTCAATCTCGTTGACCGATCATCGCAGCCGGTTCTCGACGAGTGCGCGGCGCGCGGCATCGCGTTCGTTCCGTTCTTCCCGCTGGGGGCCGCCTTCGTGCGGCCCAACCCCGTGCTCACCCACGAACTAGTGGTCG
>NZ_LZJG01000178.1:0-5702 GCF_001667785.1 Mycobacterium sp. E3247
GCGGTGTGCGCCCGCGAACTGCGACCCGTCGTCGACGACATGTGGACCGACGACGCCGGCAACCTGATCGGGTACATCGCCGCCACGCCCCCGGGCGACGACGCCGGGCGCGTGCACCGCCACCGGGTGTCCTCGGCGGCCGAGCCCGGCGTCGCGACGCGAGTCATGGCGCACCTGGACGAGCTGTCCATGCTCGTCAAGCGGGTGGAACCGGATGGCACCCTGCATGTGACCCAGCTGGGCACGATGTATCCCGGCAACTTCGGCCTCGGCCCGGTCGCCGTGCTCGGCGAGCACGAGACGCTGACCGCGGTATTGACGCTCGGCTCCGAACACACCACCCAGGAGAGCCAGCGGATCTGGCAGACCAAGCCCGACCAGGGCGACAAGGCGCTGGACTGGGACCACGTCTACGTCTTCACGGGGCTGAGCACCGACGAATTGGAGGTCGCCGGGGTGCGCCCGGGCACCCGCGTGTGCGTCGACCGCACCAAGCGGACGCTCGTCGAGTTCGGCGGTTACCTGGGCTGCTACTTCCTCGACGACCGGGCCGCGGCGACCGCCCTGCTGCGCGCCGCACGCCTGTTGCGCGAGCGCGCCCAACGGCCCGTCGACGACGTGTATCTCGTGTTCACCACCAACGAGGAGATCGGCGGGGTGGGCGGAACGTACGCCAGCGGGTCGCTGCCCGGCACCCTCACCCTGGCCCTCGAGGTCGGCCCCACCGAGCGCGAGTACGGCACCAGCGTCACCGGCGGGCCCATCGTCGGCTACAGCGACGCGTTGTGCGTCTACGACAAGGACGTCGCCGACCGGCTGATGGGCATCGCCGCCGACCTTGGGTTGTCCCCGCAGGCGGCGGTGTTGGGCGCCTTCGAATCCGACGCGTCGCACTCGAAGGCCAACGGGCTGACACCGCGTGCGGGTCTGCTGTGCGTGCCCACGCTGAGCACGCACGGCTATGAAGTCATCTCGCGCAGCGCCATCGACGACATGGCGTCGATCATCGCCGAGTTCGTGCTGCAGCCCGGTGCGCATGCCCGGGACGAAGACTAATGCGGCCCCAAAAATTGCCTGAACATTGCCTAAGAGGCGCGTGGCGGCGCCGGGCGCGTCGGAATACCCGTCCTACGGTCGACGGATGAACGTTGACTACTACCTGCAAAAGGTGCCGGTCGAGTCGGTGCGGCCGGGCTTTTCGCTCGCCATCGGTGAACGCGGTGACTATCGCCTGTTCCGGGTGGAATGCACGCAGATGACACAGCGCAGCGGTCAGCCGGTGATGTTCACGCTCACCTCCGAGGCCCTCGACGGCGGTGCCCCGTGGGTACTCGAGTGCGAGGCGGGCACGCCGGTGGTCCGGGTGCTCGGCGTGTGCAAGGCGGCCTCCTAGTCCCGTCAGCCCGGCTTTGCCGCGGCAACGAACTGCAGCGCGCGCTGGGTCTGCTGCTCGATGTCGATCAGCCCGGCCGACGAGAACAGGTCGACGAAGGCGTGCCGGTCGAACATCGAGAGCCCGATGACGCGGGCACCGGCGGTCATCGCGTGCCGGATGCCCGGCAGGTCGGGGACGTAGCTGGTGAGGACCGCGATCCGGCCCCCCGGCTTGAGCACCCGCACCATTTCGCGTGCGACGCGGAACGGTTCGGGCATCAGGTACAGCGCGCCGAAGCAGCAGACCGCGTCGAACGTCGCGTCGGTGAACGGCAACGCGCGGGCGTCGCCGCGCACGTAGCAGGTCCGCGGGGTGCTGTTGTCCAGGACGGCCCGCGTGAGCATCGGCTCGGAGATGTCGAAGCCGACCGCGAGTCCGCCATCCGGTAGTTGTTCTGCCAGCGAGCCGGTGAAGTTGCCTGGGCCGCAGGCGACGTCGAGCAGTCGGTGCGCGGTGGACAGCCGAAGCGCCGACGCCGCGCGCCGCTGCTCGGCGCCCGTGGTGACACCGCTGGCCGCGTAGAACGCGGCCGGGCGCCACAGCCGTTCGTAGACCGTGGCGACCAGGGGGCTGTTCATGGCGCGCTGCGCGAGCGTCGGGGCCGGCGAGCTCGTCGATTCGCCCAGTACGTCGAGGAATCCGTGCCGCGGCACGGCGGGCTCGGTCAGCAGACCCCGGGTCAATTCGACTGCGTCCTGGCTCATTTCGTCGCTTTCGTTCGGGCGTGCACGCGTCGGGATAATCCGCAGGTGAATCCCCATTTTTCCGCCGATCCGGCTGCTACGCTAAGGCTCTTCGTGAGAGGCGACGCAGTGGGCCTCACGCAGCCAACGGACGGGGTTAGCACGTGACGCACATTTCGCCGGCGATCGCGGGACGCGCGTCGGCAGGCTGAGCGGATTGCGTTGACAGTGCATCCCTCGCCCCGTCCCCGGATCCGCGCACGTGCGCCGCTGCGGATTTCGTTCGCGGGCGGCGGCACCGACGTACCGCCGTTCCCGGCCACCGAGGGCGGCTGCGTCCTGTCCGCGACCATCGACCGGTATGCGCAGGGATCGCTCACCCCGCGCACCGATCGCATGGTCACCATCGAGTCGGTGGACTTCAAGACCACTACCGAGATGAGGCTCGACAGCGAGATCCTTTACGACGGCAGCCTGGATCTGATCAAGGCCGCCGTGCGCCGGTTCGGTAGGGAGGGCACGGACGGCTACGACCTGGTGCTGCGCTCCAGCGCTCCGCCGGGCTCGGGGCTGGGCTCCTCGTCGACGATGATGGTCGCGCTGACGGGCCTGCTCGCCGAGCACTACGGCGTGCCGATGGGCGAGTACGAGACCGCGCAGTTGGCCTGTGCCATCGAGCGGGAGGACTTGGGCATCACGGGCGGCATGCAGGACCTGTACGCGGCCACGTTCGGGGGGTTCAACTTCATCGAGTTCACCGACCGCGTGATCGTCAACCCGCTGCGCGTCCGGGAGGAGACCGCGTTCGAGCTCGAACTGAGTCTGCTGCTGTGCTTTACGGGCATCACCCGGGACTCCGCCCGGGTGATCGAGGACCAAACGCGGCGCGCCGTCACCGGCGCCGACGACACGCTGGCCGGGCTGCGGGCCCAAAAGGAGTTGGCGGTGGCGATGAAGGCCGCCCTGCTCACCAACAAGCTGAACGATTTCGGCGCCCTGCTCGGCGAGGCCTGGATTCAGAAGAAGCGCATGTCGCCCTACATCACCAACGAGCGCATCGACGAGCTCTACGACCTGGCGCTGAAAAACGGCGCCCTGGGCGGCAAGATCACCGGAGCCGGCGGTGGTGGTTACATCCTGTTGTTCTGCGACTTCGCCAAGAAGCACCGCCTCATCGAAAGCCTGGAGTCGGCCGGCGCCAGCATCACCGAATTCGCTTTCGAGAGCAAAGGATTGACCACATGGCAGGCATGAGCACCTCGGATGTCGTCACGCCAAGCGTCGAACTGGTCCAGGAGCGGTTGGCGGAGACGATCGCCGTCAAGCAGGAGATGCTGGCGGGCGGGATCGCCGCGCAGACCGTCGAGATCGCGCGACTGATGATCGAGTCGCTGCGTTCGGGCGGAAAGGTGATCTTCTTCGGCAACGGCGGATCCGCGCAGGATGCCGGGCATCTGGCCGCGGAGCTGATGGGCCGCTTCGCTTTTGACCGGCCGGGCCTGGCCGCGATCAGCCTGCCGGACGCGACGGCGGCGATGACGGCGATCGGCAACGACTATTCCTACCACGAGGTGTTCGCCCGCCAGGTGCTCGCCGCCGGCCGCGCGGGCGACGTCGTGGTCGGCCTCACTACGTCGGGCAACTCGCCGAACGTCGTCCGGGCGCTGGAGGCGGCCGCCGATGCCGGGATGACGACGGTGGCGCTCACCGGTGCGCGCGGCGGGAAGGTGGCCGAGGTCGCCGAGTTCTGCATCCGTGTCCCGAGCGACAACACCGGGCGGGTCCAGGAGGCTTGCCTGCACCTGGGCCACTCGATCTGCGAGATGGTCGAAGCGGCGCTGTTTCCCCGGCCCCACTGACGCCGTCGCGAGGATGGCCGATTTTCGCAAGGTCCGCACCGTGTTCCTGGACCGGGACGGGACGATCAACGTCAAGGCCGCCGACGGCGAATACGTCACGGCACCCGAGGAATTGGTCCTCCTGCCCGGCGCGGCCAAGGCGGTGGCCGCCCTGAACGCGGCCGGCCTGCGCACCGTTCTGGTGACCAATCAGCGTTGGCTGTCCGAACCGGCCGCGGACGCGGCGGGCTTCACCGCCGTCCAGGACCGGCTGGAGCGGCTCCTCGCGGACGAGGGCGCCCGCCTGGACGCGGTGTACCACTGCCCGCACGCGGCCGCCAGCTGCGACTGCCGCAAGCCCGGCGCCGGCATGTTGGTGCGGGCGGCGCGCGAGCTCGGTTTCGCTCTGGCCGAGTCGGTGATGATCGGGGACAGCGAGAGCGACATGCTGGCGGGCCGCGCGGCCGGCACGGCGACCGTCCTGCTCCGCGCCGGCGGCGCGGAGGCGGACGGCGCCGACGCGGTTGCCGACGATCTGGCGGCGGCCGTGCGACTCATCTTGAGCGGCCGGGAATCCGGACTCGCGTAAACCGTTGCGCCACCGCGCGAATCACCAGCGCCAGCGCGAACGGCAGATCGTCGCGAAGATACCTGCGCGCCAGGCGCCGCGGCTCGAGCGCCAGCCGGTGCACCCACTCCAATCCCAGCCGTTGCAGCACGGGCGACGCGCGGCGGACAATCCCGGCGGCCATCGCGATGCCCCCACCGCAGGCGAGGCACCAGGCGCCCGGAAGTTCCTCGCGCAGCAGCTCGATCAGGCGCTCCTGCCGGGGGAAGCCCAAGCCCACGAACACCAGATCGGGTGCGGCTGCCGCAACGGACGCGACCACGCGGCGGGCCCCTTCCTCGGTCTTGTCGAAGCCGAATTCCGGCGAGCACGTCCCGGCGACGCGCAGGTTGCCGGACCGCGCCGCCAGCGCCCCGGCCGCCCGTTCCGGCACCCCTTCGGCGCCGCCGAGGAGGTACACCGACCTGCCGTCGGCGGCCGCCGCGGCGCACAGCGGAGAGATCAACGACGACCCGGCGACGCGCTCGGGCAGCCCGTCGCCCTGGGCTCGCGCCGCCCACACCAGCGGCATCCCGTCCGCGACGACGAGGGACGCCCGGGCGACGAGATCGGCGAGTTCGGGGCTGCGGGCGGCGGCGCGGGCCACATCGACGTTCACCGGCACAATCCAGCCGCCCCGGCCGGCGGCCCAGGCCGCCCGCACGGTGTCGACGACCTGCCGCTCAGTCAGGGCATCGAACCAGAGGCCGCCCACCCGCACCTTGCGCGGCCCGGCACCGGTCGGGCGCGGTGAACTGCGGTGGGCTCGGCTCACCCGCTCATCATGCCCCGCGGCCTGGCGGACACCCACGGGCGACGCGCGCTCCTTGCCGCGGCCGGAACCCAGCCCATAACCTGGGCAGCATCCGACCGCGGCCAGGGGACTCGGCCTGGCGCGGTAGACGACGGCGACGCAGGCGGGCAGGTCATGGCAGAGCGGCGGTCATCGCGACGCGCAGACCCGCGCCGTGAGGGCATGAACGGCGGGCTATCGCGGTGGCCTTGACCGGCGCGCGGGCCGACGAGCTGGCGGCGATGGACATCTTCGAGGGGTGTCCGACCGCCGATCTGGCGCCGCTGGCCGCGTCGCTGCAACCGCTGCGCGCCGCGCCCGGCCAGGTGCTGATGCAGCAGGGCGA
>NZ_LZJG01000179.1:0-2283 GCF_001667785.1 Mycobacterium sp. E3247
CCCGCGCGGTGCAGGCCGCCCTCATGCTGCACCGCGGGTCGCACTTCGTCGCCGCCTGCCGTCGCCGGTACGGGGATGTGTTCACGCTGCGCGTCGCGGGAATGGGCACGCTGGTGTATCTGGCCGACCCCGCCGACATCAAGGCGGTGTTCGCCGGCGACCCGCACGTGTTCCACGCCGGCGAAGCCAATTCCATTCTGAGCGGGCTGCTCGGCGACACCTCTCTTCTGGTGATCGACGAAGATGTCCACCGGGATCGCCGCCGGCTGATGCTGCCGCCATTCCATCGCGACGCCGTCGCACGCCAAGCCGGGCTGATGGCCGAGATCGCCGCGGCGAACATCGCGGGCTGGCCGGTGGGCAAGAGCTTCGCGGCCGCGCCCAAGATGTCGGAGATCACGCTCGAGGTGATCCTGCGGACGGTCATCGGCGCCACCGACCCGGCCCGGCTCGCGGCGTTGCGGGCGATCATGCCGCGGCTGCTCAGCGTGGGGCCGTGGGCGACCCTGGCGCTGGCGAAGCCGGAGCTGCAGCGCCGCCTCCCGTGGCGCGGGCTGCGCCGGCACATGGCCGAAGCCGACCGCCTGCTCTACGCGGAGATCGCCGAGCGCCGCGCGGACCCCGACCTGGCCGCCCGCACCGACGTGCTGGCCATGCTGGTCCGCGCCGACGACGCCGAGCGCACGATGTCCGATAAGGAGCTGCGGGATCAGCTGATGACGCTGCTGGTGGCCGGGCACGACACCACCGCGAACGGTTTGTCCTGGGCGCTCGAGCGGTTGACCCGCCACCCGGCCGTGCTGGCCAAGGCCGTGGCCGCCGCCGAGGCCAGCGCCGCCGGTGATCCGGCCGGTGACGAGTATCTCGACGCGCTGGTGAAGGAGACCCTGCGGATCCGTCCGGTGGTCTTCGACGTCGGCCGGGTGCTCACCCAACCGACCGACGTGGCCGGCTACCGGCTGCCGGCCGGGGTCATGGTGGCGCCCGGAATCGGTTTGGTGCACACTAGCGCCTCGCTCTACCCCGATCCCCACCGATTCGACCCGGACCGGATGCTGGGCGCCGCGCTGAGCCCCACGACCTGGTTCCCGTTCGGCGGCGGCAACCGCCGCTGTCTGGGCGCCGGCTTCGCCTTGGTCGAGATGCGGGTGGTGTTGCGCGAGATCCTGCGCCGCGCCGAGCTGGAAACCACCACCGCGCCCGGCGAACGACAGCAGCTGAAGTTCGTGGTGCTGGTGCCGCATCGCGGCGCCCGCATCCGGCTGCGGGCGATCAGGGACGTCCCCGCCGACGCTAGTGGGGGACCGGCGTTCGCGCGCCCCGGTAATCGACCTGCCAGTGCTTGATGCGTTGATGAACGACGAACGCAGCCGCTCGGGATCGGCCAGCGGGATTAGGTCGGGCACGGGGCCCAATCAGCCGTGTTATTTCCCCGCGTGCCTGCCCGGCCTCTGAAATCCGTCGGTGTGGAATTCGGCGCCGGCGGTTTCGCGCCCGCCGAGGTTGGTGGCCGCGATGACCACGGCCCGTTCGATCTGGCGCAGCGCGTGCACCGCGGTGAGGAATCGCCGGGTATCGGGCGCCGGTTGATGCGCCGACCCGTCGCGCTGGCGGGCCAGGGTCTCGGCGGTGTCGAGCTCGTCGGCCGCCGAGATCATGGTCGGCCCGCGGCCGGTGCCGATGGCCGCGGCCAGCGCGTCGATGTTGCGCCGTGTCTGAGCGGCGGCCGCCGAGAAGGCTTGCGCCAGTTCGACGGCCAGCGGTTGCGACCCCACCCGGTCCTGGTATTGCTCGCTGCTGCGCGCCAGGCGGCGGCCGTACCGGTCGCAGGCGGCGAAGATGCGCAGCGCGCGGCGAATGCTGCGCCGCCCGGCAAGGCCGGCGACGCCCGCGAGCAGCGGCTTGGCGGTGACCCGGAACTGCTGCAGGTCCCGGTCCAGTTGGCGCGCCTGCTCGGACGGGCTCACGCTCTCGCCTTCGCCGAACATCGTCGCGGTGGACACGTCGATCAACATCGACAGGCTGCCCAGGAACGTGCGGGTGTCGTCGCGGATCGCGGCTCTGGTGTTGGTCGGCAACACCACGATCGCCACGGTGGCCCCGATGACCGCGCCGATCGCCGTCTCCTCGATCCGCAACATCAGTACGCCGAAAGAGAATTGGCCGAGCAGGCCGTACAACAACGCCAGCATCGTGGTGATCCAGAACGTCATCAGGCTGTAGGTGACCGTCATGAAATAGAAGGCGCAGAACAGGCACACGAAGATCCCGGCGAGCGCGGCG
>NZ_LZJG01000180.1:0-893 GCF_001667785.1 Mycobacterium sp. E3247
GCCGGGTCGGAGAGCGCCTGGCCCAGCGCGGCCACAGTGGCGGCGCTGATGCCCATCCGCCGCAGGTCACCGCCGGAGAACACGTTGAAGCCCGACTCCTGCCACGACTTCGTCGCTTCCAGCATCTCTTCCAGCGGCACGTTCACCGCGTTGATCGCCGCCGGTTCTGCGTGGTGTATCGACTCCAGCGCGTCCAGGACCAGTGACGCGATCGAGGAGCTGTCGGCGATGGCGACGTCGTCGACGGTGATGTCGCTGCCCACCCGTACCGCGGACACCCAGTGCTGGCCGCGACGCGCCAGCACCACCCGGAACTCATTGTCGGGGATGTCACGCGACCCGGGCGGCTGGTTCTCGTCGTCCACCACGCCGTAGAGCAGCTTGCCCCGGGACAGCAGGGCGATGACCTCGAGGTCCGGCGCGGCGAGCACCCTCATCCGGGCGGCCACCTGCTCGTTCACCTGATCGTTCTCGACGATGCCCTGCTCACGCATCACCGCCATACCGGGATGCTCGTTGAGCCAGTCGCTCGAATCGGTCGAAACATATGGCCGGCACCGCAGCTCCGGGGCGACGTGCCGAATGTCCAGAAGGGCCTGGAGCATCCAGAAACCGTCGACGTTAACGGTGATATCAGTGCGGGCGGTCTGTTGGTCCATCAATACCTCGAGGGTTCAAAGTGCACGATAACCGCAGGACGCGGCAGCACACCACACGTCGGTGTGCTGCCGCGCCTGAAGTTGGGGTTAGGCCCAGCTGGACCCAACGGCGCTGTCGGTGCTGGCCATGTTGCTGCCGGCGCTCTGCACCTTCTGCCCGTGGGCGTTGGCCTGCTCGTAGATCACCTGGAAGTTGCGACCCAACTGGGTGATGAACTCCTGGCAGGCCACCGA
>NZ_LZJG01000181.1:0-2001 GCF_001667785.1 Mycobacterium sp. E3247
CGGCCGAGCTGTCCAGCCGGCGCAGCACCTCGTCGAGCGGCGCGGCCGCGACCAGCATCGCCTTCGGGGCCTCCGAACCGGTCAGCAGGTCAGCGGTCATAGCCAGTCCCTCCGCTTGAACATCATGTAGATCACCACCATCAGCACGGAAATCAGGGTGGTACTCGCAAGGAAGCCGGCGAGATGGCCGAAGCCGGGGTAGGGAACGTTCTGCCCGTAGAAGCCCGTGATCGCGGTCGGGACGGCGATGATGGCTGCCCATCCGGTCAGCTTCTTCATGATGGTGTTCAGCCGGGCGTCCTGCAGGGACAGGTTGGTCTCGAAAATGGTTGTGACCATGTCCCGCAACGACTCCGTCCACTCCGACACGCGCAGCACGTGGTCATACAGGTCGGCGTACAGCGGGTCCAGTTCGGGAGCGGTGCCGACCTCGCGGCGGTGGTGCTGGATCGAGTTGACGACCTCGCGCATCGGCAGCGCCACCCGCCGCAGCGCCACCAGGTCCCGGCGCATCTGAAATGTCCTGCGCTGGAAGCTCGCCTGGCGCGGCGTGCCGTCGAACAGCTCGTCTTCGATGGCCTCGACACAGTCGTCCAGGGCCTCCACCGCGGCGAAGTGGCTGTCGACCACGACGTCGAGCAAGCCGTGCACCAGCGCGCCCACGCCGTACTGCTGGGCGCCGATCTCATCCCAGCGCCGGGTGAGCTGGCTGACATCGAAGTCCTGCGTCAGCCGTACCGTGATCAGGCCGCGCGGCAGCACGAACGCCGAGATCCGCTGCATGGACAGCATGCGCCGCGGCTCGTCGGTCACCTCCTCCGCGACCCCGACGGCGTAGACGGTGAAGAAGGTGTGCGTCTCGTACGCGGTGGCCTTCACCCGCTCGGCCGCCGCCACGGCGTCTTCCACCGCCCACGTGTTGAGGCCGAGCTCGGCCGCCAGGCCGCACAACGCGTCGTGGTCCGGGGCGCACAGATCCACCCACACCAGGGTGTCGGGCTCGCCCAGGTATCCCGAGATGTCGTCGAACGTGAAGTCTTCCTGCGGCTTACCGTGGCGCCAGACACGGCCCTGGATGTCCGGTGTGCCCTGCACGACGTTATCTTCCCAAGCCCGCCCCCACCGGTGCCGCTCAGTAGGTCGAGATCTCGTCCGGCGTGGGCAGATCGCCGCTGACGATGAAGACCACGCGGCGGCCGACCTCCACGGCATGGTCGGCGAAGCGCTCGTAGAAACGGCCCAGCAAGGCGCAGTCCACGGCGACGGGAATGTTGTCCCGCCAGCCTTCGTCCAGCAGCGCGCTGAACAGGTTGCGGTACAGCTCGTCCATCGCGTCGTCTTGTTCGCGAAGCCGGGCGGCCTGCTGCGGGTCGTGGGAGATCAGCACCTGTTTTGCGCTTTCGCCCAACGTGATTGCCACCTTCGCCATGTCGGCGAAGCACGCGCGGAGGTCGTCAGGCAGTATCCGGTTCGGGTGTTCGCGCCGGGCGATCTTGGCGATGTGCACCGCCAAGGCACCCATGCGTTCGATGTCGGCGATGATCTGGATGGCGCTGAAAATCGCCCGCAACTCACCGGCGACCGGTTGTTGCAGCGCCAGCAGCGCGAACGCCTCCCGTTCGGTTTGCGCCCGCATCTCCACCATGCGGTCGTGCTCACGGATCACCTGTTCGGCGGCGTCCAGGTCGGCCTCCAACAGGGCATCAGTGGCGCGCCGCATGGCGTCGTTGGCCAGGCCGCACATCTCGCCGAGCTGAACCGTCAACTCGGCCAGCTGGTGGTGGTAAGCGCTTCGCATAGCGCAACGGTGCCCAACGCGACCCGCTTTCCGCAAGGGACGAAAGCCACCCGAAGTAGGGCCTAAACGGCTCCTCCGCTGCGGGCCCCTCCCGACTTACGCTGCGGCGGTGCCCCCTCTAGCAACCCGCGAAGCGCTGACCGCTCATGCGGTGGCCGCCGCTCCGGTGGATCAAGTGCTGGACATGCTGAGCAGCTCGGCCG
>NZ_LZJG01000182.1:0-9496 GCF_001667785.1 Mycobacterium sp. E3247
CGACGGGCGAGGGCCAAAGCGTTGCGCCCGGTTCCCGCACCCACGTCCAGCACGCGGTAGGTCGTCGGATCAGGTGCCTCGGCGGCCAGCGCCAGCACGCGCGCGTCGGGCTCGGTGCCGAACAGCGGCGGCGGACGGACGGCCACCCACTCGTCGTAATCGGCGTCGAGGCTGCGCCATTCGGCTTTGACCCGGAAATTCACACTCGTCCCGAAGGGGGCGTTGAACGAGATGACAATGTCGGACCGGGGCGAAGCCTTGAAACCCTTCGCCAGCTCCGCCTCGAGGGTGGCCCTGAGCTGAGACGACTGTTCGGGCGTGTACCAGACGCCCAGGGTGGCACAGACGTTGCCGCACAACTGGACATATTCGTCGATCAACGCGGGCACTGCGGGCACCCGGATGTGCCCCTCGGCCACCGATCGGCGATACAACCGCCTGACTATCGCTTCGTGAAGCATCGACGGATCGAAGGGGTCAGAAGGCGGATCCTGCACCAGAACCTTTTACACGACCCAGCCGCTTAGCACCACTGAAAGTCGCGCCGATCAGCCCGAGCGGGCGACGCCTTCGAGGAGGTCGGCAGCCATCGCGACACTTTCGGCGGGCTTGGTCATCGCGGTAGCGAGCTCGCGTGCCCGCGTGGCATAGTCCGCGGCGAACAGGGACCGCAGATCCGCGATGAGGGAATCGTAGGTTGATTCCGAAAAAGGTCTGGCCATGCCCACTTTTAACTGGCTGACCGCGGAGGCCCAGATCGGCTGATCGAGCCAAAGCCAGAGCACCAACATCGGGACCCCGGCCCGCATGCCCGCGGCGGTGGTACCCGCGCCCCCGTGATGCACGATCGCGCGGCATGTGGGGAAAACGGCGCCGTGGTTGACCGCGTCCACAATTTTGGTGTGGGCCGCCCGCGTGACGTGGCTGAAATCGTTTGGGCCGCTGCAAATCAGCGCTCGTTCGCCCAACTGTTCGCACGCCCCGCTGATCACTGCGACCGTTTCCGCGGGCGATGTCACCGGCGTACTACCGAAGCCGAAGTAAATGGGTGGCGTCCCGTCGGCGATCCACGACAACACCTCGTCGTCGACCTCGGCGGGCATGTCCAGCGTCAGCGACCCCACGAACGGCCGCCGCTGCCCGGATGTTGCCCACTCGCTGGCCAACTCGGGCACGCAAATCTCATAGTAGGTCTGGATCTCCAGTACGTCCCGAGTCAATGATCCGGCAGCTTCGGGTAACCCCAGCGCCTCGCGCTGCAGGCCTTCGGCCACATTCGTCACCTGCTCCTGGTACCCCCCGAGTTCCAGTGCCAGTGCGGGGAAAAAATGCAGCGCGGCGAACGGCATTCCGTAAAACTCTGCGACGTTGGCCGCCAACCGCTGCTCGTTCATGCCAGCCACCAGTAAGTCGGCACCCTCTGCTAACGAAGCCAGCGCCGAGTTCTTGTCCGCCCACACCTGGTTGACGCGCTCCATGAGTTGGGGCAGAGCGCTGATCGGATCCTGAACACGGTGCACGAAATCTGTCGTTTCGGTGATCTGCTGTCCTGTGTCGGGCCCGTAAGCGACGGCGTCGAGACCGGCCGCCTCGACGAAGCCGAGCATGTCGGGCGGGACCGCCATGCGCACCTCATGCCCGCGGCGGAGCAACTCGCGACCGACGGCGGCGCAGGGCTCGACGTCGCCCCGGCTGCCATAGCCTGCCAGCACAATTCTCATCAACGACCTCACTCGCGGTGGTGGTATCGATCCAAGCAGACCGTCCGCATCGGGATTGCGCGGCGGGAACTCGCTGACGCCGTGCACGCGTCCCGCGCCAATGACAGGCACGCGTGCAATAACGGCGGTAACTTATCGGTGACCGTCGGCGCCCACAGCGCGCTATTCCAGGTCAGAGGGGCATGTCGAAGCGATTGAGACGTCCGCCGCGCGGTCAGGGGGTGACAGACGGTCGTCGGCCGTTGCCAGACCTGTAGTACTTAGAAGGATCACGATTTGTTTGCTGTCCGTTGGGCTATCCCACAACGGCCCGTTGCAGGCCGTTAACGCTGTGGCCGCCCACTGAACCGTCCGGAGGAGACCGACTACATGGATTTCGCAGCGCTGCCTCCGGAGATCAACTCGGCCCGGATGTACACCGGGCCTGGGTCGGCACCGACGCTGGCCGCCGCGATGGCCTGGGACGAGCTGGCCGTCGCACTGCATTCCGCGGCGGACGCCTATCAGGCCGAGATCACGGCCCTGACCGGTGGGCCCTGGCTGGGTCCCTCGGCGGCGGCGATGGCGGCCGCGGCCGCCCCCTACGTGGCCTGGGCGAGGACCGCCGCGGCGCAGGCGGAGCAAACGGCCAATCAGGCCAGAGCCGCTGCCTACGCCTACGAGGCGGCCTTCGCGGAGACGGTGCCGCCCCCGGTCGTCGCGGCCAATCGCAGCCTGCTGATGTCGTTGATCGCGACCAACGTCTTCGGGCAGAACACCCCGGCGATCGCGACCACCGAGGCGCAGTACTCGGAGATGTGGGCGCAAGATGCCGCAGCCATGTACGGCTACGCGGCGTCATCGGCGGTGGCAACGCGATTGACGCCGTTCGCCTCGCCACAGCAGAGCACCGCGCAGGGCGGGCCGGTGCGGCAAGCGGCCGCCCTCACCCAGGCCACCGGCACCTCGGCCGGGAAGGTGCAGAGCGCCCTCTCCTCGACGCAGCAAGCCTTCGCCGCGACGCCCAATGCGCTCACCAGCCTCGCCAGCCCCCTCGATTTCGGCTTCGGCGGGCGAGACCTGTTGGGACTGCTGGCCGACTTGAGTGCGGTGTTCGCCGATCCAGAACTCGGGTCCGCGGGACTCGCCTCTTCCTTAGTGGCCCTTCCCTACGACGTTGCCGGAGCCCTGACCGGTTTCCACACGGACGACATCGTCAGCGGCTGGGCGGGCGTCCAGTCCTGGCCCGGGTGGGCGCCCATTCCGCCCACGCCCTTCCCGGTGATCACCAACCTGGCGGGGGGATCGGTGGCGACGGCGAGCCTCGGCGAGGCGCACATGGTCGGCGGATTGTCGGTACCGCCGGCCTGGGCGGCCGCCGCGCCGGCGATCCGCCCGTCCGCCCTCGCCCTGCCCGCCACCAGCGTCGGCGCGGCCGCCCAGGCGTCGTCCAGCGGCTCCGGAAGCCTGTTCGGTGAAATGGCCGCGGCGAGCATGGCCGGGCGCGCGATGGCGGGCACGGGCACCGCTGCCGTTACGGGACGTGCCGAACGGTTCAGGACCGCCACGCAAAAGGGAACGCCGGACGCCAGCACCGCGTCCCAGGCCCCCGCCGGTGGCCCGATCACCAGCATCGCCGCCGAACTCCGCGAGCTGGCATCCCTGCGCGACGCCGGGATCATCACCGAAGACGAGTTCATCGAGCAAAAGCAGCGCCTGCTTCCGCACTGAGGCCGTCCGCGGCGAGACATTCGCGTGGCGACAAAACGCGTCCAATATCGACAGATGTCATCAGCAATTGTTTCGTGTGATTTTTGTATGTCGGTGCGTTCTTTCGAGAGGCGGTGTCACCGATACGCATTAACTGCTACCGTGTGAAAGCTTTCAAGCTTTATTGATCGAACCTCGACGAGCATTCATGTCCACCTCCCGGATCACGCCCGCGGTCGGCACCGCGGTGCTCTTGGCGTGCGTGGCTCTGACAGGTGTGGCGCCGCTGTCTTCGTGTCGTCCGTCGCCACCGGCACCGCAAGCCATCGCGTCGACGACGACTGCCGGCAGCGCTCCCAGCAATCAGCCACCGTCGCAGGCGGCCGGCGGGGCGCCGCCGGGCGGAAACGGTATCTACGGTGACCCCGGCGCGGCTGCCGAGTTCTGGCAACCCCAGTCGCTCGAGGACAATTGCGGGCTGATGGCCGTCGCCGACGTGGTCGGTGAGATCACCGGTCACGCGCCGACGGAACAGCAGATGATCGCACTGGGGGAGTCGACGCCTTCGCAGACCAACCCCGGACCCGTCTACGCACCGCGCAGCGACCCGAGCCACACCAACGGCAACGGCGGCATCGAAATGGCCGACGCGGTGGTGCTACTCGACCACTACGGCATCAAGTCCGAAATGACCTATTCGGACCATCCGGATCAAACCGGATTACCCGCGCTGGAGCGGTACCTCGCCCATGACCGGAAGGTCATCGCCTGGGTCAACTCCGCGGTCATCTGGAACACCAGCGACCAGCGGACCAAGGCCGACCACTTCGTGGTGGTGACCGGGATCGACACCAACAACCAGATCATCCACCTCAACGACCCCGGGGCCGAGCACCCCGACGAACAGGTCGCGATCCCGGTCTTCACGACGGCGTGGCAAACCGGTCAGGAGTCGATCATCGTCACCGCGCCCGCCGGCTGAACACCCCGCCGTCCGTGACCGGAAGTCGCCGAACTCGTCGATCGATGCTCACGCCGCACCCACCAGAAATACGTAACACCGGCCCGGTTTCATGGGTGAGCAATTTGCCCAATTTTAATATTCGCCGGCAGCGCCGACTCATATACTGGCCGCAACTCGACTCCGACAAGAAAAGAAGGGCACGAAATGCTTCCTCCGCGTTGGCTGGCTAAATTGACAATTCCCGTTATGGTTGGCGCTGCCCTCACCGCAAGCCCCGCGATCGCATCGGCCGACGCCACCGACGACGCGTACTTGGCGAAACTGCACAACCTCGGCTTCTCGTGGCCCTCGTCGAGTGACTCCGACATGATCGCTCTGGGGCATGCGGTCTGCTCCGACCGGATGGCCGGCAAAACACCGGACGCCATCGCCGCGGACCTGCACTCCGGCATGAGCTCCAAGGGCTTCACGTTCGCCGACATGACCGGTTGGGTCAGCGCGGCGGAATCCACCTACTGCCCGGGCTGATCTTCCTCACCACCGGCCTGAGCCCTTCCCGCATACTCTGAGCGGGACAGTTCGTGTGGGCTCGCCGAGTGAGGGTGGCAGTGCAGAATTCGACGGCCTTTCGGGGCGCCGCCGCGGCCGGCCTGCGGGTGGAAGGGCTGCTCCGGTACCCGGTGAAGTCGATGCTCGGCGAAACCGTACCTAGCATCTTCGTCGACGAGCACGGCGCGGAGGGCGACCGGCGACTCGCGCTGTTGGACACCGCAACCGGTCACGTGGCGAGCGCCAAGAACGCCAGGCTATGGCGGGGCCTGCTGAAGTGCACCGCCAACCGAGAGGCTGGGCGGGTGACGATCGGTCTGCCCGACGGAACCAGCATGGCGGTGGACGATCCGGGCATCGACGAATTGCTCTCGGAGCTGTTGGGAAGACCGGTCCGACTGATCACTCAGCGCCCGGAAGGCGCCACGCTGGTGCGCCCGGACCCGGAGAAGTTACTGGAGCTGGGCTTGGACGCCGAGGTCGGCGGCCGCATCCTTCAGATCGCCCAGGCCACCCCGGGTGACGCATTCACCGACGAGGCCCCACTGCACGCGATCACCGCGGCCACGCTGGAACACATCGGCGTCGAAGCGCTGCGGTACCGGCCCAACATCGTGATCGGGACGCCACCGGGTTACCCGCCGTACGCCGAAAACGACTGGGTCGGAACGGAAATCGTCGTCGGTGATGCACGCCTGCGCGTGTTGACGGCCACGTCACGATGCGTGGTGCCGACGCTTGAACACGGCCCACTGCCGCGCGCTCCGCAGGCGCTGCGCACGCCGGCGGCCGAGAACCGTTGGGACACCGGCGGTCATGGCCCTCAGCCGTGTGCGGGCGCCTATCTGGCGGTGGCGGCGGAAGGAGTGATCCGCGTCGGTGACCGCGTCACCGTCGGCGGATAAGCGGGGGCGCGGCCGTGGACGCGATTATCTAGGTTTCCGCGTGCGGGGTGGGGCTTTGCGCAGACTCCCACTTCGACGCCAGCGACCTTCTCACCGTGGTGCCGGCGGCCAGGTCGAGCTGGAAGGTCTCCCCGTCGTCGTCCTGCAACGTCACGACGTAGCGTTCGCCGGTGGCGTCTTTGAACACCACTTTGTAGGGCCGTTCACCAGAGCCGCGGTCGACGGCGATGATGTCGCCAGGGCTGACGTCGTCGATTGGGGCGTTACCCGAGACTTCGGACATACCGTCGACGGTAGCCGATCCGTCGATTTCAGGATTTTCGCCCGGCGTGATGCCGGCGACGGCACCGGTGACCGGCCCGCGGCCCCGGTAGAGTGCATGACTTTCGTTGTCGCGCTTGATGACTCGTCAGTACCGGACGATCCGAGGCGTTCCGGTGTGCGCGTGACCCAGGTCACACGGGTGTTTGATCTGCGGCATCGGTGGAACCACTGAGCGTGACACCAACGAACGAAACTCAGTGCTTGGCTAACGCCGCGAGGAGACTGCCGAATGAGCGAACAGAACAAAGCCGACGAAGCGCGTAGGGGCCTGATCGATTCGGTGAAGGGCAAAGCGAAAGAGGTCTTCGGGGCGGTCACCGGCAACGAATCGCTGACCGCCGAGGGTCAACTCGAGCAAACGCAGGCGCACGAGCGGAAGGAAGCCAACGCGATGGAGGCCGTCGCGGAGGCCCAGGCCAGGCAGGCGCAGGACGACGCTGCCGAAGCCCGGGTGGAAGGCGCCCAACAGCGCGTCGCGGCGAACGCGCAGGCCGTTGCCACCGAGGAGTCGATCGAGGCTCGGCAGGCGGCCCAGAAGCACGCGGCCGAGCAGGCCGCGCGGCAGCGGGCGACCGCCGAGAAGACACAGGCCGAGCTGGACGCACAGCACGAAATGCAACGGGCGAAGGCCGACGAGCGAGCCGAGATTCGTGACGCCTCCGAGGAAATCGTCGACGCCGTCGCCGAGCACCAGACATCGGTGCAGGTGGCCCGCAACGACGAGTCGGAGGCCGACCGTCTTCGCCGCGAAGCTCAGAACGTGACCAACGAAGCCGACCTGCCCTGACGGCGGGCCATACCCAGGAGAAGTTAATGAAGATTTCCGAACTCCCGTTCGCCGTTCTGCGGTTTCACTACCAACTCGCCCGTGTCCCGTTGCAGCTCATCGAGGACCAAGTCGTCACCCGCATCCCCGACGAGGCACCGGCGCGCCTGCTCTTCGAGCGCTCACTCGGCATGCTGGACACCACCGTCGGTAATGCGCTCGATGACCCGCGACTCGTCGAGCGGGGTACGGCGCTGATCGAGCGCAGCGACGCGCTGGGCCGTGCCGCGCAGCTGGATGCCAAGGCCGCGACCCGCAGGGAACGGGCCGACGCAAAGCTGAAGGACGCCCGCGATCAGGCGATCGAGGAGCGGGAGGAAGCGCAGGCGGCCACGCAGCAAGAGGTCAAAGAGGCGCGCAACTCCGCCGAGCAACGCAAACGGGAGGCGGCGCAGTCGGCTCAGCAGCGGAGCGCCGCGGCCAAACGCCGCGCCGACGAGGCGGCGGACCGGCAGAAGCAGACGGTCGAATCGGCCAAACGCCAGGTCGAGACCAGGACTCAGGCCGCCGAGAAGGCCGCATCCAAGGCCGCCGCAGCGAAGATCGATGAGGCCGAGGACAAGCTGGGCGACGCCGCCGACAAGCGGTCCGAGGCCGACCGGGTCGCGCACCTGGCCGCCGCCGAGCGGCAACAGCGGCAAGGGGAGCGGGCGAACGACTGACGCGTCAGACGCGCGGCGCCGGCCCCTGGTTGATCTTGTTGGCCGCGAACGTCGCGGCCTGAGCGGTCATCCCTGCGTCGATGTAGGACACGTGCGCCATGATGTTGCCGCCTCCCGAGCAAATCGGGTCGTCGGGGGCGCACAGGCTGATGGTTTTGGATCCATACGCGGGGTTGATGGTCGGCAGCGGCTGGCCGCCCCACAGCATGGTCGAGAACCCACTGGTCGGCTCGCCGAAGAGGGCGACGGCGGCGACGTGATCGGCGACCGAGGCCGGCATCGCGTTGGTGGCCAGATCGATCACCGTCGAGCCTTGCGAGTATCCGCCGAGCACGATCCTCGAGTTCGGGCAGCTGGCCACGGTGTCCTGGATATGGGTGCTCGCGTCGTTGGAGCCGGCGTTCGCGCTGTTGTGGTAGTCGTCATTGGCCGGGTAGTTCACCGCGTAGACATCGACGGACTTGCCGCCGAGCTGCGACGTCAGCGAGTCCACGAATGCCTGGCCGATGTTGCCCAGACCGGGCTCCTGGTGGGTGCCGCGGGCGAACACCACCGAGACGTCGGTGCACGGATCGGCAACGGCGACGGGAGCGGCTGAAGATCCCCACAGGGGTGCGCTCAGCCCCGCCCACATCGCCACGACCGGGACGCCAACAATGCGAGCAACTCTCCGTGCAGTCATGCCGAAATCCTGTCACATCACCGGGCGCGCCGGCCCCGGCGGTATGCGCTCCCATCGGCATGTGAGCGCATCCAGCCGAGTCACGTTGCGGCGCAACGCAATCGCTCAGCCACAGCTAGTGGCCGCGCCACTGGGGCTTGCGCTTCTCGGCCCAGGCCCGAAGTCCCTCGGCTACGTCCTCGGTCGCCCCTGCCACCTTGCGCATGGTTTCGCCGAAGCGGACGGATTCGACCCAGCCCATGTCCGCCGTGCGCCACGCCACCTCCTTGGTCGCACGCTGGGCCAGGGGGGCGGCCTCGGTGAGGGTGCGGGCCCACGCTTTGGCCTCGGCCTGCAGCTGATCCGCTTCGACGAGCCGCCAGACCAGGCCGATCTCCTTGGCGCGCTCCGCGCTCATCGGCTTGCCGGTCAACAGCAGCTCCATTGCGTTGGCCCAGCCGACCCGCTGGGGCAACCGAATGGCCCCGACGATGGTCGGCACGCCGATCGACACCTCGGGAAAGCAGAAGCTGGCCTCCGTGCTGGCGATGACGAAGTCGCAGAACAACACCCCCGTCAATCCATAGCCGATGCAAGGCCCGTGCACGGCGGCGATGGTCGGCTTGAACAGCTCCATCCCGCTTTCGAAGGAGTTGACCGTCGGCTTCTCCCAGAACGTTCCGCCGAAGGTGCCGACCGAGCCCTCGCCGTCCTTGAGGTCACCACCCGCGCAGTAGACACTGCCGTTCGCGGTCAGGATCGCGACCCAGGCGTCCAGGTCGTCGCGGAACCGCTCCCAGGCCGCGTTGAGGTCTTGGCGGAGCGACCCATTGATGGCGTTGCGAGCCTCGGGACGGTTGAGGGTGATGGTGGCGATGTGGTCGTCCAGCTGATAGGTGACGAGGCTCATGGGCTAACCCTAGGGCGCCGAGTGTGGGCCCTAGGGATGAAAACTGGCGGGAATTCGTCCACGGGCCCCACGCTCGGCGGCGGGATGCGTCGAGCGCACGCCTATCCTGGCCGAAATGGCCGAACTGTCCCGCGCGGAACTGCGCACGCGCCTTGACGGTCTGACCACCCGCGACGCCGCGCGCCTGGGCAGGCGCCTGAAGAACCTGCGCGACGCCAAACCCGACAAGCTGCGCCACCTCGCCGAGGAGATCGCCGGGGCGGAGGCGCTCGTCGCCGCCCGGCA
>NZ_LZJG01000183.1:0-18096 GCF_001667785.1 Mycobacterium sp. E3247
GGGCGACCGGCTCACCGAAACGGCGCGGGGTCGCCGCCTGGTTCGGCCAGACGGCGCCGGGGCCGGGCGGAGGCAGGTGTCCGGGCGCGCCCTGGTAACCGAATGGTGGCGCATATCCCGGGCTTCCCGGTGGCGACGGTGGGGGACCGGCATAGGCCGGGGCGCCGGAAGTGCCTTCTTGCCTGCCTCCGGGGCCGCTGCCCCGGTCGCCCGGAACGCTCATGCCTTACCTCCTGGGCTGTTCACGAGGTGGGGATCCGGGAGGCGACTTTGTTGACGAGCTCGGGAGCTTGATCGCTGCCGCCGTAGTCGCACACCCTCATGTCGATCACCACGTTGCTGCGCGGCATCAGGGCGCGCTGGCAGCCCCACCCGGTTCCGCCGGTCTTCTCCCAGGACACCATCAGCGTGTTGTCGACGACCCTGGGGTCGGCGACGGCGATGGTGCCACCCTCGTGGCGGTTCACCAAAACCTCGGTTCGGGCGCAGTGATCCCACTTCCTCGTGAGGTCCTCGAAGACGGCGCCGGCGTCTTTCGCGGTCGGAAAGGCCACCAGCGACTGCAGGGTCAACTTCACGTACACGTCACCCGGTCCGTGAAGTTCGGCCGACTGCGCGTCGATGAAGCGGGTGTCGCGATAGACCTGAGCCATGCCCGGGGCCCAGATGCCGGCACAGTCGGGCGGGTCGGCGGTATCCATGAACAGGCCGTTGTTGCTCTGGTAAAGCGTCATTCCCTGCACGTGCAGGATGTCGCCGGCCTCGGCGGGACTCAACAGAAGGTTCTTCAGATCTTCCGGGTGGACCAGCCCCGGCGTCGTGGGCACCGAGAGCCCGGGCGGCTCGCGGTGTGATGCCGCCGCCGATGCACCCGAGGTCATCACACGGCTGATGAGGATGACGCCCAACACGGCCGAGGTGACCGTGAGAATGACCGTCGTGAGCATCAACCAGCGTTTGGCGCCAGGGGGCGGGGCTGGCCGCGGGCTTGGAGGCCACGGAGGCGGTGTGCCGGCCGCGCCCGGCTGGAAGCCGCTCCATGCGATCGGCTGTCCCGGCGCATAGGGAGCGCCGGGCGGACCGACGTGGTAGCCGCCCGGGGGCGGGAGCGGGGCATTGCCCTGATTCGCCGGCGGTTCACTCCATGCCACGCGCCGCACCGTTCGCCATCATTGCGGTCGTCCCCCGAAAGTCTGTGGCGAGCACAGCCGCCCGCCTGCGTTCGTGAGCAGGATTCTAGATGGCGACGGGGATTGGCGTTTGCGGTTTCCTGCCCGGCAGGTATCGCCGGGTTGGTCGGAGGCCGCTTCGCTGTGTTCCGGGCTGTCTGCGGTAGGCTGTCGACCTGCTGCCGCCGATTCGGGCGGCACCGGGCTGTGGCGCAGTTTGGTAGCGCACTTGACTGGGGGTCAAGTGGTCGCAGGTTCAAATCCTGTCAGCCCGACAAGAGAAGGTCCAGCTAAAGGGCCGTTTTCGAGCAATCGAGAGCCGCCTTTTGGGTACCCGTCAGGGGTATGGATGGCAACGCAAATGGCAACCCACATGCCAATCCGCATCAAGGGTGCGGTCTGAGGGTGGCTATCGACAACACGCGACTTGAAGCATGTGCCCATTGGTACAAGTCCGCGTCGATCGCAGTCAGAAGTTGCACGATGTCCCGGTGCCGGGCCTCAATGTCGACATCGAGAAGATTCTCCATATGCGCAACCCGGTTGCGTAGTGCGTGGAGATGGCGCACACGGGCGGAAGTCGCGTATCCGTTCGGGTCTTGGCGAAGGTTTGGAAAGGCGCTCGAAGTGGCCTGCGTCCATAAGGTTCCGGTCGCCGCCACGTTCCCCGCATTGCCATGTCGGTGAGGGAGCAGCCGCTTCCATATCCCAAAGTTGGTGTTGGCTACCAGATCGTCGTGATTGATTGGGGCATGCTTCCGCGGATGCGAGGCAGCACGCTTGCGTCGGGCGGTCACCGCTTGGTTCATTAGCTCGGTGCGATAGCGGTTATCGACCAACGTCGCTAGGGGTGGTGCCGGATGCTCCAACCAATCGGGGGTCGGTGTCGACATTCCTCGGGGTGCTGGTTGCGCGGCATTCCACGACCGGAGTGCCTTGTCTAGAGCGCAACGCAGAATGACCTCGGCTGCGGCAAGCGACTCCTGAAACGCTGCGGAGAGGTGGTTGTTCCAGGTATACAGGGCGAGCAACTCATGATCGGTGTTTCCGCATCGCTGCTGGTAGGGGGCCAGTCTGGCAGAGTGAAGGCAACCCAGCACCGTTGTGGGCGACGTTGACATCCGTGTAATTCTAGTGCTATGGTTCGCCTACGGACGCGGGACAAGATCCCTGCTAACTACATGGAACCCCCGAAGGCGAAAGCCGGAGGGGGTTTCTCATGTCCCGCGCATTTCAGCCTAAAGGCCGAGCGCACCTGAGAGTCCCTCCACTGCTGCCCGCGCGGTGTCGTCGCTGGTATGTCCGTAAATGTCGCCCGTGATAGCCACCGACGAGTGCCCGAGTAGATCGGCCACAGCTTTGATGTGCACTCCGGCCTCAAGCCATGCGACGGCCGCGCTGTGCCGGATCGTGTGCAGGTCTGTGTCGACGCCTGCCGCCCTAGCGGCCGTCTCGACGACGCGCAGCAGGTTTCGCGGGTCGACTGGCCGACCAAGTTCCGTCGTGAATACCAGGCCGCTGTCGCGCCACTGGTTGGCCGCGCGCAGCCTCTCGGCGGCCTGAGCCGCACGGTGCTTACGGAGTAGATCAACGACCGCGCGAGAGAGCGGGACCGTGCGCCGGGAGCGTTCGGTCTTTGGTGCGCTGATGACCAGATCGCCGCCGATACGCCCAATCGTCGCGGCGACCTTGAGCGTCCCGGCGTCTATGTTGACGCGATCCCACGCCAATGCCAGCACCTCGCCACGCCGCAGCCCTGTCGCCGCGATCAGGACGAGCGCGGGGTGATAGCGGGAATCCTTCGCGGCGGCGAGCACCTGGCCGACGGCGGCCTGATCGAGATGCTTCGCCACGACACGCTCCACGCCCGGCCGTTTTACCGCGGCGGCAGGATTCTTGGCGAGGAGGCCATCACGTACGGCGCCGTCGAGCCCGGCGCGTAGCACGGTGTATGTCGAGCGGATTGTCGAGTCGCTGAGCGCACGCACCGGCTGGCCTGGCGCGGCGCCGTCAGCACCCTTGGGCCCGGGTTTGGTCTTGGCGCGCATAGCAAGAATGAGCTTCTCGACGTCGGACGGTTTGAGCTTGTCGAGGCGGATCGCCCCGAACGGCTCCGGTTCAAGGTGCAGCCGTGACAGGTTCTCGTAGAGCGCCCGCGTGGCCGGTTTGCGGTCGCTGGCCGCAAGTGTGGTCGCCCGCCAGTGCGCGAGCCACGCCCCGACGGGCATCGTCGCGTCGCGGGCCGGGGCGCCTTTCTCGATTCGGTCGCGGGCTTTCTTGAGCTTCTCGCGTGCATCGGCACGCGTCGGCCCACAAACGCGGATTCGCCGCGTGCGCCCTTCCTCGTCGGTGTAACTGAATGCTGCGGCGTACCCGGTTACCCGGCCGTCGCGGGCCTGCGACGCCATCCTCGGCGAATCTGCCACCCCCACCGCAACTTACGTCGCGATGACCCGCGATCGTGAGCACAACCACGCCTACAGGTGAGGCGTCGACGTTGTCACAAAGCTGTCACAACTAGGTGCGAATCATGGGGATGACGAGAAAACGGTCTGAGACGGGTCTCGCCGGTCACCTTGCTCGGAAAGCCATGGCGATACAACGAAATCCTGCCTACGTCCGACTGATATCAAGGGACTTCGACGCTCCTACCGTTGCCTTCCGGTCGGTTGCCATCCTGTTTGAGGGCTCCATCGATAATCGGTAGCCGTCATAATCTTTGAAGAAAGTGTGACGAACGGCTTCCCTTTGTCGTCGACTGCGCGGGTTTGGGGTTTGCCATCAACCAGCAGGTTCAGCTGTAGCCGCCATTCGCAGTTGCAGTCGTTGGCGGTGGCGGTGACGTCGAAGAGTTCCGTCTTGCCCGGCTCAACGTCGAAGGCTTGATCACCCTCGACGATTTCGTTATCGAGGTCGACCGAGAGCTCGTCAGGCGCAATCGGCCCGCGCTGGCCCTTTACACCAGTACCAAAGGGTGGTCTCACCGAGACGCCCGTCTTAGGTGGCAGCGTGCCAACCACGATTGGTCTTATCCCTTGCACAATGATGGGAACGGTCCGCGCGCTCACAGCGAATCTAAAAAGCGTCTCATCCAAGTCAATGCCGCCATTTGCTCTGGCCCATTGCCAAAATCGTCCTTTGTCTTGGGTGTCGGACGGGGGTGAAGGCGGCGGCACAGAGCGATCCGGGAACAAATAGCTGGGAAAGGTAGGCTGGGAATAGGTATCCCTGTCCGCCTGTACCGAAATGACGTATGACTGCGCGGGCTGGTTTCTGAGCACGAAGTAGACGACTACAGCTGTTACGGCGATTAATACCGCGCCGGCGGCGCTTAGGACTTTGCCCGAGCGTGGCCAGTTGCGCCAAGCCGACATCACCGGCCTGCGTTTCGCTACAGGCGGCCTCCGCGGTCCGACGGCGTTTGGTGAGCCCGACGACAGCTTGAACAACTGCGTCGTGTCACCGCGGACATACAGCACTGGGGTAACCCATTCGAGGGTATGCGGAGTGCCAAGGATGGCGACGCGACCGCTACCGAGGGCGTTATCAACGCTGTGCCCGTGAGCGATCGCGGTGTAGAAGCCGCGAGAGAACGCAATTGCAGCTGAGTCGCTAACGGTGAATTGCATCGCCGCCACCGCGCTGATCCCGCTGTGGACCAGCGCTGCGGCGGTGCCGGAGAAGAGATCTCGAGTGCCTTGCTCGCCGGAGGAACAGGAGTTAAGCACCACCAGCCGTGGATTTGGCTGCGCTTGACCGAGGAGATCCGCTAGGCGGGCCGCTTCAACCAGGTTGGCTCTCCTATCAGGTCCAACCAGGGCGATGAGCCCTTGATCGTTGCCGACGTCGTAGTCGCCGTGGCCGATGAAGTGCAGGACATGCCAGGTGCTAGACAACAGTCTGTCTTGCACGGCGTCCCAGCTAGCTTGTGTGAGCCATTCCAGTTCGATCAACCCGTCGGCGATGGGGCCGGCGAGAGCATCGGATAAATGCTGCTGTTCGGCAGTAACGTCGAGGACGGGCATGCCGCGCGGGGAAGCGATGAGGCCCAGCACCCGCAATGGAGGCACTACTTCCAGCGGCTCAGGGGTGTAGGGCGCCGCGACGTGGCGGACCAGAGGTTCTTTGCGGCAGATGTAGGTTGACGTTTCGAGATCGAACATAGCCTCCCAGGGCAACGCCGCCAACTGCGGCGCGGTCAGGCGCAATACGACTCGCAGCGGCTCCGCTCGCTGCAGCGCCATCCCGAGGCTGGCGCGATACGTGCCTAGAACAGCTCCGCTGAACAGCGCGTCGAACAGCTCTGCGCCGACACGTTGCAGCTCCTGCTCGGCCGGGGCAAGACCACGCCCGGTAACTCCCGAGGCCACCACCATGGCCTCCAACGCGTCGCGGTTTCGCAGTAGCCCGTCAACGTCGAGACGTGCCGTTGCGGCGGGTTCCCCGCCCGAAGCAGCTCTCACTACGCGGGTGGTGAATTCGCCACCCTTGGCGCCGGGACCGATCTCCAGCTCGATTTCGCAGGACATACTTTCCCCTCACGCTTTCCTCTCACACGTCTCCGGCGAGCGTCCAGGTTGGCAACGATGTTCCGCGGGTGGCTTTGCCTTAAACCGTCGGGTGGCGAGGCCCCCGACCCGGGCCCTACGAAAAGGCTGCCATTTCCTTCCTGAAGGGTAGAGCTTCCGATAGCTGCATTCGCGATCTGGGCCGGGCACTTCGAAGATTCTCAGCCACCCTGACAGGAGCCCGCGAACTGGTCTGGACTAAGCAACCGGGGTCAGGCCAACCCCATTCCGCAGTGTCTGACTCTCGATCGGCTGAGTACAGGCCCGACCAAGCGGGCAGTGCCACCGTTGAGGATGGATGTAAGTGCGTTGTACTGCAACAGTATTCATGTCAAGTCGAATGAGGATTTGGCGTTGTCCGGCGCTTGCGGCGGTGGTCGGCGGGAGATGAGCGCCGAAGGCACGGGGTAACGGCTAACGGGGATCACCAACCCGGAGTACCGCGGCGGCGAGGTGATCCTGACTATCGACAAGATCGTCGGTGTGTCAATGGCGGAGGCATCCCCGCACCCTCGCCACCGATGGCTCCCGCGCGCGGGTTCTCCACCGGCAATCAACTATTCGGCATCCGGGTCGTCGACGGAGAGCCCGCTACCGAGAGGTGATCCTGACCGTCGGATTAGATGGGTACTGTGTCGATTTCAGATCGGGACTTTTTACCCTTGTGTCTTTTTCCGGGCGGCGTAGCGTCACGCTCGTTAGCTTGCCTCTACGTGTGGCCAGCGAGTGAACGGGGGTTATTCAATGTCTGACGGTGACTACGAAGGCTTGAAGGACACGTATCCCGAACAATTCGGTTCCCTTCACATCGGGACGCCCATCAATGCCGACACGAACGAAGTAATGGTGGATACGCAGCCTGCGTTTTATGAGAGAAAGCTGGCTGAACGCGGTCTGTTGTCTCTAGGTTCGCCCTCCCATGACTTTGTGTTTCTGGCCGGAGGTACTGACAGCAAGTCACAAGACACGTGGGGGTGGAATACCTCTGCGTCGATGGAATTGAACGCCGGGATCGCTGATTTCGCGGCGAAGTTTTACGTTAAACAGACAAACGACACGTGCAAGCGGTCGTCGGTGGCTTCGATCGTCGGGATGAGCAAAGCGACGCAGTCCGTCACATTGGAGATGACCCCCGACTGGAATCAGTATTACTCCTGTATGACGGAGGGCTTCCAGAATCTGTACGACGCCGTGATCGACGCCGCGTGCAAGGCCGACAAGTCACAGACCGACGACGACTACTCGACGTTGCTGGATGCTCTTGCGAAGTTCTACAAGTGGTATGGCACGGGCTTCGTGTGCAAGCTCGACCTGGTGGCCTACGGGGTGGTCGAAGGGTATTACAGGAGGCGCACCATCCGCATTGAGGATGTTTTCACCAGCGGTTGGGGAGTCGCGGCGTCTCTTCCCTTTGTGGGCGCCGAGGCTGGGGGTCAGTACGTCAAAACACACACCGGCGAAGACGCGACGACGACGTTCAAGGCGCACGCATTCGGGCGGCCCGCGCAATCCGCTCAGCTGAAGTGGGCGGAAGACAAGGCGATAGCTCTCGACGGGAAGACACTTGAAGAATTAGTCAGCAGCGATGTGTGGTCGCAACCCCCACCCGCGACTGTGCCTGATCCAAAGGATCCAGAACTCGATTATGGTCCTATCGACATTACGCCGTTGGCAGCGCCGCAGCTTTCCGGCTCCTCGGACATCCTGAGCACGGCGATCAAAGCACTCCAGCATATGACGGTGGTTCGATCCGAGGGCAAGGCGAATCCCAAGGATAAGAATGACGCCGCCGACGTCGCGACGGAAGTCAGGTCCAAAGTGGCCGAGCTGAAGAAAATGGCGCTGTGCACCGAGGACGATATCAATAACGCGGCGTTGCCTGACTCCGAGACGGCGCGGGCTGCTGAGTCGCTCTTGTCGGTCGAGGTCGATACATCCACCGCCCCCCACCACCGGCGCGGCTCCCTGGCAGGTGCCGTGGAGAACCAAGGCAACGACGGCGGCGAGCACCCGAGCGGCGGGAATGAGGCTAGCGGCGGGAAAGCAACTGGTGATCTGGACCTCGGTGGTTACACGCCAAGCGGGTATTCCTACTTGCCGTGGGAAAAGATATTTCCCGATCTCGGAATCGGTTTGGAGTGCACACCCGCCCAAGTCGCGTTCGGCAAGGCCCTGGTGTGGTACTCAATCCGCGACCTCTTCGCGCAGTACCTCGAGTTCTGCGCCAACTTCCAGGGCGTGGTCCGCGATCAACAGGGAAATGTCGTCTACATCAAGAACAGGACCGTCGCATTCCGGGCGGCGCTAGATGCAGTGAGTGAAACTCTCACCGACAAGCTGACGGAAAAGAAATTCAAGCACAACACCAGTTTCGTCCCCGATTTGGAGAGAGAGCTCAAGACTCAGCTGGTCGAGGCCGGGTTTGATATGGACTGGTACCAGCACTACGAGTTCTGGATCCACAATTACAGATGGCTCAAGGAAGCTCCCTTCGGCGTGGTGGCCGTCATCGAGCGCGACGGGCAACGCTACTTTCAGACGAATCCCTACCCCGGCAATCCGATGCACCGCAGCACCCAGCCAAACGGGTGCGCCCCGGCGACAAGCCTCGAGGCGGCGGATTTGATCACTGCCAACGCCTATCGGCTGTACCCGATCATCTCGACCTCCGCCAAGGGCGAACCGCACTTCGCCTGGGTCGGAGGGCCCTGCCTACTCCAGGGCGACAATAGTGACGCGAGCCTTAGGTACAGCGGACTGTTGACATTCACCCAAGATCCCACGCGCACCCCTGCGTTCAGGAGCAAGCGGTGGCATTGGGCCGACGGCGAGAACCGCGCAAGCGACGATGGCAATGAGGTCCTATTCAATGAGATGGCTGTACCCATGCTGGTTCATCAGAGTAAAGACGCTGCCGAAGAAATTGCCGGGGCCGAGGCGTCGCCATGGCCTGGTTTGACGGAGCGATGGACTAATCGCAAACGGGTGTTCGGGATGCATCTTTACTCCGGCGTCGGTGATGACGATTGCTTCGGCCATCAATACGATTTCATCCCCGGCCTTCCCCCGTGGGTTGTCCCTGACCACGTAGACAACCGCGAGCGTTCGACGGAACGACTGCTGGAGATAGCGGGGAAGCTTGCCCACGACGCCACCGCATACGCCACTGTGCTCCCGCTGGTACCGCCGGAGAAAGACCAGCAGAAAGGTGCACAGGACGGCCAGAAGGTTGTCTGGAAGTTGCAACAGCCGGCCGGTGTGGTTGGCGCGTATTTCGCCGCGCAAGACGCGACGTTTTTCTGGGGGCCCGAGCAGGGGCCTGGATGGGAAAAGCAGGACGATAACAAAAACAACCTGTTTACGCAGTGCCCAGTCAAATTCATCCCCGTCAACTATCAACACGTGCGCAATGCCCTGATGGCGATCGGTGAGGATCCCGACCATTACGACCACAAAACAGAACCGGCGTGGGCGACGGCCGGCGGAGGCGCCATGTGGAGACAGCCTCGGACCGACTTGATGAAACGTTTGAAGGCACTCGGCGAGGAATCCGAGGAAGAGCCCGCTGATCCGGTCTGATGTGACCGGCTGCGGGGCCGGGTTTGAGCACGTGAGAAGGAATTCACTCCGGCGCATAGCATTTGGCCCGAGGAATTCTTAGGTGGTAACGGCCTGTCGGCTTTCCACAATTATCTCAGCCGACTATCACAAGAAACCATTCTTCATTCGGTGAAGATCCCACGCGCCAAGGTTGCGATATCGCATTTCCAGATCGCCGAGCCGTCGCGATCGCTCAACACACTGCCCGTGACTCCCGGCAATACGCCGACGACATCGGTCAAGGGTTCAGCCGTCGGAAACTCCGTTCGTGGTTGTCCCGGCTCCAGGACCTGGCACGCCGAACAGGTAGTCGCCGGCCAGAATGGAAGGCGCGCACGCCAATCCGTCGCGCACAGCGGCTTCCTTCGCGACAGCGTTGCCCTCTAGGACGCCTGCTATGTCGGGACCGCGTCGCTGGGTGCCCGCAGCTGCTCTGGCATTCGGGGTAGGTCCGCGGCGCGGGAGCCCGCAACGCGGCATGCTGGCCGCAGATGTGTCCAAATCCCGAATCCAGCTCTGAACTGGCAAGGCGGGATGCTTGGGCATACCAGGGTGCGGGCTGGCTGGGGTGGGTTTTCCTCACGCGATGACCGTCGTCGCGGCCAACGCTGCGCCCCGCCGTCACCACACAGCTGGGTGCCGGCGTCGGCGAGCGCCGCTTGAGGATCAAAGCCCTTACGCCGGCGCCCGGGCTTCGACGCGGCTCTAAGGCGTTGGTGATTAACAAGTTTCGCTTATGGAAAAACAATTGTCTTGTATCAATGGTGATTTCACGTGAGTTGTTGCGCCTGATGGGCTGAATTGGTTGCCAACTCACAGCTACTCGTGCGTCATCTCAGAGCTTTCGTGCTTAGCGTCGTCGTGGGCCGCTTTTGATCACGGAGTTCTTGGGGGGTTGTCGATGAGCCGCGCGCAACACATTTCGAATTGGGATCCCGAGGACCTCGCGGCTTGGGAGGCCGGCAACAAGAAGGTGGCTCGGCGGAACCTGATCTGGTCTGTGTTCGCGATGCACGTCGGCTACTCGGTCTGGTCGATCTGGTCGGTGATGGTGTTGTTCATGCCCAGCTCTGTGTACGGGCTTTCGCCGGCCGACAAGCTTCTGCTGGGTGCCACCGCAACGCTCGTCGGTGGTTGTCTGCGCATCCCGTACGCGGCGGGGGTGGCCAAGTTCGGCGGACGCAACTGGATGGTGTGCTCTTCGCTGGTGCTGTTAATCCCGACGGTTGGCACGATTCTGTTGCTGGCCAACCCCGGTCGGCCGCTATGGATGTATCTGGTGTGTGCGGCGCTAACCGGCATGGGCGGCGGCAATTTCTCCGCGGCGATCGCCAACGTCAACGTCTTCTACCCTCAGCGACTGAAAGGTGCGGCGCTGGGCATTGCCGGTGGCGGGGGAAACATCGGAGTGCCGATGATCCAGGTCTTAGGTCTGGTAGTGCTCGCGACCGCCGGCAACCGGCAGCCCTATTGGGTATGCGCGATCTATTTGGTGCTGTTGTCATTGGCCGCCCTCGGGTCGGCACTGTTCCTGGACAACGTGGAGCTGCCCCCCGGTGAGCGCAAACCCATGCGAGCGGCCCTGGTGCAGCGTGACACCTGGATCCTGGCGATGCTCTACGTCGCGACCTACGGCTCATTCATCGGATTTTCGTTCGCCTTCGGCCAGGTGCTGCAAATGAACTACATGGCCACCGGGCAAGGTGCGCTGCAGGCGTCCTTGCATGCCGCCCGCGTCGCCTTTCTCGGACCGCTCCTCGCGTCGCTGGCCCGAATGTACGGCGGCAGGCTCTCCGACCGCCTCGGCGGAGGCGCCGTCACCCTGGGAGCTCTGTTTGCCATGATCGCTGCCGTCGGCGCGCTGATCGAGGTGAGCGCGCATGCCGACAGTCGCTCCGGGCCCTTGAGCGTCACCGCCATGACCGGTTACATCGTCGGATTTATGGCACTTTTCGTTTTGTGCGGGATCGGCAACGGAGCCGTGTACAAGATGATCCCGGCGGTCTTCGAGTCACGCAGCCAATCCATGTATGCCGTCGAGGCCGAACGCCGCCACTGGGCCCGTGCGATGTCCGGCGCCGCGATCGGAATCGTCTCCGCGGTCGGCACGCTCGGCGGTGTATTGATCAATCTGGCGCTCCGACAGTCCTATCTGACTACCGGTTCAGAAACGACGGCGTTCTGCTTTTTCTTGTTGTGCTATCTCGTTGGGTCAGTGCTGACGTGGTGGGTCTACGTGCGGCGCCCGTCTGCCGAGGCGAAACCGGAATTGCGCGAATTGTCGCTTGCCGAAACCGGTGGTTCTTAACTGCGGCGCGCGGTCACGGTCACTGACGCGTCGCGATGGTGCGCGGCATCTCGGTCACCGGCCGAGAAACTTTTGCCGATCAACTAGTACGCGATCGATTTCACCGCGAGCGACAACCTGTCCTGAATCGTCGATCGCCTGCACTTCGAACGTCAGACGTCGCCCGTCGACCGGCGATACCGGCTCGGCGGTGACCTCTACCGTGCCGCCCACGTGGGTCGCGCGCCGGTGCTCGATGCGCACCGCGGTGCCAACGGTGGTCTGGCCGGGACCGGTGAAGGGCGCAGCGGCTTGCACTGTGGCCGCTTCCAGCCATGCAATCAGCCGTGGTGTCGCGAGCACTGGCACATCGCCGCTGCCGACCTGCTCGGCGGTGTCGGCGTCGGTCACTTGGTAGCGCATCACTACACGCTAACGCGCCCGGGAATATCCCTTAATCCCCGGCATCCAACCCGGGTGGCCATCTCGACGATTGTCGGGGCGAAGCGCGTAAACATCGGTGCGAGAACGGAACACTCGAAGAAGAACCGCACCTTTGAGCTCTGTAATCAGCAGCCGACCGGGCCGCCGCCCGCTGGGCAGCTGGGGATGTCGATAGGTATGCAGCTCGCCGACGTCGTCGAGACGGCGAACGCGAGCAGCGCCGCAAACAGGACCTTCTTCCCCCTCGTCATGACTGAAAAGGGTACGCCCGGCGAGGATCTTTCGCGGCGGTGTCCGCAGGAAAACCCAGCGGCAGCGAGGCTTCGGGGAACTCTGTTGACTTCGACGGCTCGATGGCCTGCGGTCGGCAGCGCATCGGCTCGTTGCGATCTGGAATCGGTTGCGGGGCAACGCGAAGCGCGTATGTCGGGAACGCGGCGCCGCAACGGGTGAGCCGGCATTGGGCCGACTGTGACGAACATCAACGGGCCATAGTGATGCCCGTCATAGCTTGATCAGCGTAAATGAGGTCATCCTAACCAATCGTTTGTTTATCTAACGGCTGGGAGAGCGTGATGGCCGACCTTGAGTTTGCTCATGACCTGACCCTCGACGAGGCGCGTCGACGCAGCGCAGTGCTCGACGCGATAGGTGACGACTGGGACCCCGTCGCCGTGCTCGCCGAGGAACAGAAGGCCTACGACATGCTGTACTCCGACCTGGACGCCGAGCAGCAGCGGATCTACGACCAGCTGGTCCGCGCTGGCGTCCTCCCCCCACGGACGGTGGATCGTGTTACCGATTGATCCGACCGCCGACCGCAGCCGCCGCGCATGGCTGCCCTGCCCGCGCTGCGACCACCGCGCGGAATGTGGCGATTGCCGAAGCACGCGAAACTGCGACACGCACTGGCAATACCTGCTCAGCAACAAGGGGACGCTGGTGCACCTGCAGTGCTCCGATTGCGGCCATCTCTGGTCGACAGATACCCATCGCCGCACCGCCTGAGCGGCGTCGCTATTGCGTGGCCACGAACGAGAAGTTGCGAGCAGTCGCGACGAGCTCCGGGTCAACGACGCAGCGAGTGCCATCGACATTTGCCTGCCCTGACACCACCTTGGCCGCCGCCGCGGCACCGGCGGCATTGCGGGTGGGACCCCAGCCGCCGACCAAGCCCTGACCGTTATCCGACAGGGCGACACAGCCACCCCGACCCTCGGCGAGAACGCGGCAGTCGCTTGCGCCGTGCCTCTCGGCGCAATGACTGACCGCGTACGTCTCGACGTCACTCAGACTGGCGGCGCCGCCGCCGACCGTCACTTCGACGGCATGGGTGGAATCTGAACCCGCGATCACGATGTAGCCGCCCTGGGCTTGTGCCGGTGCGGCCAGTCCGACAGCACAGGCGGCAAGGATCACTGCGGACGCGAGAGGCTTGAACACATACTTCCTTTCACAGCGCGCTCGGGCAGAAGTGGCGCGGTACTCCTACGGTGCTCGCTCCCCCGGAGATCGGCTCACCGCTTAACAAAGCCTTGACACGTGTGTAGCAAATCTTCACCTTTGTGGCCCGCGGCCTATGGGGCGTGATGCGGCGCCACTCACCAATGGGTTCCGCCGATGCTTTGCTCTGGTGCGTTCCCGGCCGTAAACGAGGCACCGTCGGGCGAACGCCCGCATCGCGAAGGATGATGAGCGTCATGGACGCTGAACTGAAACGCTGGCTGGACTCCGGCGAGCACTTCGACTACCTAGGCTTCGACATCTTCTACCGCGTGGAGGGCAGCGGCCCTCCGCTGTTGCTGATCCACGGGTATCCCTTCAGTTCGTTTGACTGGGCGCGGATCTGGCCCACGCTGTCGCAACGGTTCACCGTCATTGCACCGGACATGATCGGCATGGGATTCTCCGAAAAACCGGTGGCCTACCAGTACTCGGTGGGAGACCACGCCGACATGCACGAAGCTTTGCTCGCGCACCTGAACATCCGCAACGCGCACATCCTGGCTCACGACATCGGTGATTCCGTCGCTCAGGAATTGTTGGCTCGTCATGAGTTCGGTCAGCAAAGCTATGACGCGCTGCGCATCGATTCGATCACCTGGCTCAACGGCGGAATGTTCGTCGAGGCCTACAAACCCAGGACGGCGCAGAAGCTGATGTCCGGCACCCCGTTGGGCGACGTCTTCAGCCATGTACAGAACAGCCCGGTGTCCCGTCGGCTGCTCGAGCCGACACTGCGCGAGATGTTCGGCCCGAACACCAAGCCGACCCGGCACATGATGGAGGTCTTCAATCAGATCTTGGACTACAACGACGGCCGCCGGGTGCTGCACAAGGTCGGCCGGTTCATCAACGATCGCTATACACACCGAAACCGGTGGGTGCGAGCCATGCGACAGACCGCGGTTCCCATGCGGTTGATCGACGGGCCGGTCGACCCCAACTCCGGTGCCCACATGGCGCGCCGCTATGCGGAGGTGATCCCCGAGCCGGATGTCGTCATGCTCAGCGACGACATCGGGCACTGGCCACAAATTGAGGCGCCCGACGCGGTGTTGACCCACTTCCTCAACCACATAGACCGCATCGGCACCAGCTGACCGACCGGTCGTCCGGCCGGTGGCGGGCTAGCCGTGATGCGGCGGTCGCTCCTCGCGCAGCCGACCCTCGTCCGACGCCGAGCGCATCTGCTCCTCATCACCGAACCGCTCCACGTCCTCAGGCGTGATGCGTACCCGCGACGGCTTCGGCGCGGCCGGTGGGTGCTGCGGTTCGGTGGGCACGACGCGATTATGACCTACTGCTGAAAAGCCGGTAGGACGGTGCCGGAGTCGCGAATCTCCCAGATGCTGGCTTTGGTGATGCCATCGAAGTTGATCTTGTTCAACGTTGCTCGCGAATACGTGAGGTCGATGGCGACATGAGTCGCGGTGTTGCCGTACGGGTCGGTCATCGGGAATGTGCCCTGCACGTTCACTGCGGACGCGTCAGGATAGGTCGCTCTCGCGTACCTGAGGATGTCGATGGTGTCCATCCGGGCGCCGTCTCTGATCATCTGCTCGGTGTAGTTGTCGCGAATGGCGAATCGAGCGTCGACCACGTCGCCGTTCGGTCCCGGGGCAGTGGTGAAGGTGACTCCGTCCGGCTTCTTGGGGGCGGGCGGTGTCGAGGGTGGCGCCTCGGTCGGTGCCGACGATTCCGCCGTGACCGAATTGTTCGACGTGGCCTCTTTCGTGTGGTCGAAAGCCCAGGTCTTGCCAACAATGGCGAGCAGAACCATCGCGCTCAGCGCCGCCAGGGCCAGGGCCGCCTTTCCTTGCGGGCCCTTCTTCGGCGGTTCGGTGGAGAAGGCATACTCGCTGGTCCAGTTGAGACCATCGAAGTACCGTTGCAGCCCGTGGCCGACCCCGGACGGGTCGGGGTACCAGCCCGGCGCCGATTTAGGCGGCGGCGGCGCCTGTTCAGGTGGCATCAACCCATTTTCGTCGCGAACCAGACATCCCGGCTACCCGCAGTGCTGACCGCTCGAAACGGATCCCGTCCGGTGCGCCGTCATGCCCTCACCCCTTCAGTGCTCGCGATGAACGTGAGGTGGCTTTGGCGTGACGGTTGGGCGTGACGCCGGGCATTCGACGCGCCGGGGCGTCCGGTAACCGCTATGAAATTACGGTGAGCAACCACCACGTGAACCTGACCCAGCAGGAAAGTTCGTTGATCGGCGAGAGTCATCCCGAGGCGCTCGCTCGCATGGACGAGCAGTCGCTGAAGCAATTGCAGAGCCGGCTCAGGCAAGCACGCGAGAAGAACTTCAGCCTGTTGCGGCGTCAGGGCGCGGCTCGGGTGGAGGCCGAAGGCGCCCGCGGCTCCGCCCAGCCGGCCAGCGAAAAGCGTGGCGAAAAGGTGGAAATCTTCGACGAGGCACTGGCTCGGGTGGGCGAGCGCCTCGGCGCCATCGGCGGCGATCAGTAGCAAACACGGAGCGACGGTCGATGCCGTCGTAAAATCACGAAAATTCGTGGTTTAGTAATGGCATGTGTTGGGCACACAGCGCCATGACCGCGCATCGTCATGTCCTCCTTTTCCTTGCTCCCGCGGTCGTCGGGGTGTCGGGCGTCAGCGCCTCGGTCTTCACTTCCACGATCCCGTTTGCCTCTGCCGCTCCGTGTCCGGACGTCCAGGTGGTGTTCGCCCGCGGCACCGATGACCCGCCGGGCCTTGGTCCGACCGGACAGGCGTTCATCGATTCCCTGCGGCCTCGCGTCGGCGCAAAATCGCTCGACGTATATCCGGTCGACTACCCCGCCACCCACGACTGGACGAACGCGGGCGAGGCGGGCGTCAGGGACGCGGGCGCTCATGTCGTTTCAATGGCGCACGACTGCCCCAATACCAAGATGGTGCTCGCCGGCTATTCCCAGGGTGCGGCCGTGATGGGCTTCGTCACCTCAGCTGCCGTACCGGCCGGGATCGATCCGGCGAGCGTGCCCAAACCGATGGACCCTGAGGTGGCCAACCACGTCTCGTCTGTCGTGCTCTTCGCATTGCCGAGTGACAAGGCGATGAACTTCTTTGGCGAGCCGCCGGTCGTCATCGGTCCGCTCTATCAGCCGAAGACCCTTCAGGTATGCGCCTCCGGGGACCCGATCTGCTCCGACGGGATGAATTTCGCCGCCCATGACACGTACTCGAGCAACACGGCAGCGATCGATCAGGGCGCGGCGTTCGCGACCAGTCGTCTTGGTGGAGATTCCGGCGGGCCGGCGGGTGCCGGTCCGGGAGAGCCGACGACGACCGTCGGGTTCCCGTCTCCAAACTGAGGCTCTGCCCGTTAATCGGAGCTTGGCAGTGTCTCACGACCACGTGTCGTTCGAAAGCGTAGTAGCGCAAGGCATTTCGCATCGCGGATCGATCCGACGGCGACATGGCGAGCTGGTGGGCGGCGCGAGCATAATCGGGTCGTGGACTCAGACGGCGGTATCGGAGCACAGTTTCGCCGGCTACATCAAGAGGGGTGCTTTCTCATCCCGAACCCGTGGGACGCGGGCTCCGCGATCGCTCTCGCAAATCTCGGCTTCCCGGCGCTGGCCACCACGAGCGCCGGGCTGTGCTTCGCGCGCGGTCTGCCGGACACGGTGACCGCGCTCTCCGTCGACGCGGCGCTGCAGAACATCGCCGAAATAGTCGCCGCGGTCAGCGTGCCCGTCAACGCGGACTTCCAGGCCGGCTATGCCGGCGGCGCCGACGACCTCGCGCGGAATGTGGCGCGCTGCGTGGACACCGGCGTGGCCGGGCTCTCCATCGAAGACGGCACGGGGATCGCCGAAGCGCCGCTCTTCGAGCTGGCCGAGGCCACCGATCGCGTCCGCGCCGCACGTTCGGCAATCGACGGCTCGGGGACCGACGTCGTGTTGACCGGCCGCGCCGAATGCTTCCTTTACGGCCACCCCGAGCCGCTCGCCGAGGCCATCACGCGGCTACAGGCTTACGCCGAGGCGGGAGCCGAGGTGCTGTTCGCTCCGGGGGTCCGTACCGAAGCGGACATCGCCACTCTCGTCGACGCCGTACGGCCGTATCCGGTCAACGTACTGATGTCGGCGAACACTGGGCTTACGGTGGCCGACCTCGCACAGCTGGGGGTGCGGCGAATCAGCGTCGGCTCGGCCTTCAGCCGGGTCGCGTGGGGTGCTTTCTTAGGTGCCGCGCGGAAATTGAAGGACGACGGGTCATTCGAGGGACTGGCGGGGGCCGCCGGCTTCGACGAGCTGAATGGGTTGTTCACCGAGTAGTGCGGTTCGATTCGTTAATTCGTGCCCGGCTGCTGGACGGCGGACGGCTCATCCGGTGCCCTATGCGGATCCGAGACGCACGATCAACGACTTGAGACCGACGCTAAGCAGCAAGCAAGTTGGGGAAATCGATCCGCGTTTCTCGCACTGCTCCTATTCTTCGACCAACAGATGCGGATTTCGTCCGTTTGGCAAGGAGACGAAATGAGGATTCGTTTCATTGTTTCGGCGCTCGGGGC
>NZ_LZJG01000184.1:0-27851 GCF_001667785.1 Mycobacterium sp. E3247
GCCGACGACGCGTGGGAGCGGATCACCGCGGGCGCGTCGCTGCTGCAGGGCTATACCGGCTTCATCTACGGAGGAGGCCTGTGGCCCAAGCGGATTCACGACGGCATCGCACGCCGGCTGCGCGAGGGCGGGTTCGCCTCGCTCAGCGATGCGGTCGGCTCGGCGGCGCCCAAGGCCGGCGGGGCGGCGAGTTAAGCCGCGCCTTCTTCGTCGGCTTCTTCGTCATCCTCTTCATCGCTCTCGCCCAGCACCTTTTCCGGGTGGTGGAAGGTGTTGACGCGGGGCTGCCCGCGGTCAAGGTGGGGCGGTGGAATCCAGTCGGTGTCGCCGTTGGCGCGTTTTCGGGTGGTCCAGCCGTTGTCGAGGAGCCGGTGGTGGGGTCCGCAGGTCAGGGTGAGTTGATCGATGTCAGTGCGGTGGGTGCCGGCCCAGTCCTCGACGTGGTGGACTTCGCAGTAGTAGCCCGGCACATCACAACCCGGGGCCGAGCAGCCGCGATCCTTGGCGTACAACACAATTCGCTGGCCGGGTGAGGCCAGGCGCTTGCCGTGATACAGGGCCACCGCCTTGCCCTTGTCGAAGACGGCCAGATAGTGGTGGGCTTGGCGGGCCAGGCGGATCACGTCGGACATCGGCAGCACGGTGCCCCCGCCGGTGAGGCCCTTGCCCGCGGCGGCCTCGAGCTCGCTCAGCGTGGTCGTGACGACGATGGTCGCCGGCATCCCGTTGTGCCGGCCCAGTGTGCCGCTGGCCAACACGGCGCGCAGGGCGGCGTTGAGGCCGTCGTGGTTGCGCTGGGCGTGGCTGCGGGTATCGCGCTCGATGGCTTCCTCGGTGGCCGGTCCATCGACCACCGGTGTCAGGTCGTCGGGGTTGCACATCCCGGGCGCGGCCAGCTTGGCCAACACCGCCTCCCAGGTGGCCCGCGCCTCCGGCGTGAGCCACCCGCTCAGCTTGGACATGCCGTCGGCCTGCTGATGCCCCAGCACCAGGCCGCGGGCGCGCGCCCGGTCGGCATCGGTGTAGTTGCCGTCGGGATTGAGGCAGTCCATCAGGTGGCGAGCGAGCTTGGCGAGTTCATCGGGGCGATAGTGGGCGGCCTCGGACGCCAGGTGTTTCTCGGCGTGCTCACGCGTGTCGATGTCGACGCAGTCGGGTAGTTGGCGGAAAAACCGCCGGATCTCCGCGACGTGGTCGGCCCCGATGGCCCCGCCGCGCTGGGCCGCCGCCGTGGCGGGCAACACCGGCGCCAGCGGCTCACCGGTGAGCGCCCGGCGCGGACCGAGGTCGGCGGCCTCAGCGATGCGGCGGCTGGCCTCTCCGCGCGTGATGTTCAACCGATCGGCCAACGCCCACGACAGCTTGCCACCCAACTCGGACGAATCCGCCTGCTCGCCAATCTGATTGATCAGCTGATGTTGCGGCGTCTGCAACCGGCGCGTCTCACACTCGAGCACCTCCAACAACCGCAACCGCTCCGGATTGGTCAGTGCCTCGTAAGAATGCCCCTGGAATCGGGAGACCACGGTGCGCAGGGCGTCGACGTCTTGCTGGATCTCCTCGCGGTCCGTCAATGCCACGTGCGCCGCCCGCCTGGCCGTCCGAACGGGCTGGACAACTCATAGATGAGAGCGTCCAGCCGCACCATGAGAAGTGCGTAGCAGTCGAGAGCCTCGACCAGGTCGCCAGCCGTCAGTGAGTCGATTGAAGCGAGGAACCGGTCCAACGACCCCTCGACGTCATCGAGTACGGCGGTGAACCTATCGTAGGCACTACTCGAATGCATGTTCGAATAATACGACGGCCCACCGACAAGAAGGGTGAAGCGCCCCCCGCGCCTACTTCTGCTCGTAGACGCCGTGAATGACGGCGCGGGCTATCGCGTGCTGGAACAGGTTGAAGCCCAGGTAGGCGGGGCTGGCGTCCTCGCCGAGGTCCAGCTTGTCGACGTCCACGGCGTGCACGGCGACGTAGTACCGGTGCGGCCCATGCCCGGGCGGCGGCGCGGCGCCGAGGTAGCGACGCATCCCGGCGTCGTTGACCAGCGTCAGCGCGTCACCGGGCAGGTTGCTCCCATCCCCCGCGCCCGCCGGCAGTTCGGTGACGTCGGCCGGCAGGTTGGCCACCGCCCAGTGCCAGAATCCCGAGGCCGTCGGGGCGTCGGGGTCGTAGACGGTGACCGCGAAGCTGCGCGTCTCCCCCGGGAATCCCGACCAGCTCAACTGCGGGCTGACGTCTTCTCCGCCCGCGCCCATGATCCCGCTGACCTGCGGCATGGCCAGGGGTTGGCCGTCGGTGATCGATTCCGACGTCAGGGTGAACGACGGCAGCTTCGGCAGCGCGGCGTACGGGTCGGGCGCGGTGCTCATGGGCGATCCTCTCGTTGCGTGTCGTGTCTTCAGCTGTGTTTCAGTCAGCAGTGTGTCAGGAAGTGTGCCAGTACATCGGTGCCGAACCTCAGCGCATCCACGGGTACCCGCTCGTCGACCCCATGGAACAACGCGGTGAAGTCGAGGTCCGGCGGCAATCGCAGGGGGCTGAAACCGAAACAGCGAATCCCCAAGCGCGCGAAGGCTTTTGCATCGGTTCCACCGGACAGCATGTAGGGCACCGTGCGGCCATCCGGGTCCAGAGCCAGCACGGCGGCGTTCATGGCGTCCACCAGGTCGCCGTCGAAGCTGGTCTCATAGGACGAGAAGTCCTTGATCCACTCGCGGGTCACGTCCGGCCCGAGCAGCTCGTCGACCTCGGCCTCGAACGCCGCCTTGCGGCCCGGAAGGATTCGGCAGTCGATCACCGCTTCCGCCGTCGCGGGGACGACGTTGGCCTTGTACCCGGCCTTGAGCATGGTCGGGTTGGCGGTGTCGTGGAGCACGGCCTTGAGCATGCGGGCCATGGGCCCGAGCTTCTCGATCGCTCCCGCCAGGTCGCCCGACTCGACGTCGAACGTCAGCCCGGTCTCCTCGCTGACGGCGGCCAGGAACTGGGCGACGGTGTCGGTGAGCACGAGCGGGAATCGGTGCCGGCCGAGCCGCGCCACTGCCTCGGCGACGGCGGTGACGGCGTTCTGGTCATGCACCATCGATCCGTGCCCGGCCGGGCCGCGGGCGGTGAGCCGCATCCACGACAGGCCCTTCTCGGCCGTCTCGATCAGATAGAGCCTTCGTTCGCCCCCGTCGCGGCGCGGCACAGTCAGCGAGAACCCGCCCACCTCGCCGATCGCCTCGGTAACGCCTTCGAAGAGGTCGGGCCGATTGTCGACCAGCCATTGCGCCCCGAAAGTGCCGCCGTGCTCCTCGTCGGCGAGGAAGGCGAACACCAGATCGCGCGGCGGCACGATCCCGGCCCGCTTCAGCTGCCGGGCCACCACGATCATCATGCCGACCATGTCCTTCATGTCCACCGCGCCGCGACCCCAGACGAAGCCGTCCTTGACCGCGCCGGAGAAGGGGTGGACGCTCCACTCGGCTGGCTCGGCCGGCACCACGTCGAGGTGCCCGTGGATGAGTAGGGCCCCGCGTGAGCTGTCGGCGCCCGCGAGGCGGGCGATCACATTGCCGCGGCCCGGGGCGCCGGACTCAACGTATTGAGGTAGGTAGCCGACCTCGGCGAGCTGTTCGGCGACCCACTGCGCGCACTCGGCCTCGCCCCGCGTCGTCTCCGGTTCGCCGGTGTTGGTGGTGTCGAACCGGATCAACCTGCTGACGACCTCGACCACGTCGTCATGCGGATTGGCCGGGAACTCGGTCTGGGCGGTCACAACCCCCTTTCCTACCATTGCCGACGCCGCGCGGCTCGGTGCGAAGCGGCCCGGCTGGATTGGGTCCACGTGAGACAATCCGATAGCCTTAGCTGCCAACCCATGCGGTTGGTCTTGTCCGAGTGGCGGAATGGCAGACGCGCTAGCTTGAGGTGCTAGTGCCCTACTAATGGGCGTGGGGGTTCAAGTCCCCCCTCGGACACGTCCGGCGACACGACTCAAGTCGGCCGTCGCCGTCACTCGCTGAAATTGCGGGTCGTAATCCAGACGCAGGCCCAGGCTTGCGTACACCTGGGCGCGTTCTGCCCCGGTTGCCTCGCTAAGCACCGCGGATAGTCCACCCAGCTCCTCGACCAACTCTTTGATCTGTCCGGCAGACATGGCGCAGGGTCGCTCGGCTCCCTCAAGGCGGGCCTTCAGCTCGTCGCGCTCGGCAGTACGCTGTCGCAGTGCGGCGGTCAAGTCCTCAACGGCCACACCAGACTCCAGTGCCGTGATGAGAGCGGCAATCTTGCGATTGGCGTCGCTGAGCTGGCGCTGTAAGGCCGCGTAGCCAGCTCCCGCCACCGGGTCCACCTCCTGCCCGCGCGCCAGATCTTCCGGGTCGGCCAGGGTGGCGATCCACTCGTCGAGTCGGGAGGTCACCGCATCCTCACGCAGGTAGACCGTACGTGGGTGATCGCGCAGGTCTATGGGCACCGAACGCGACTTACCTAATTCACAACGGTAAAGGATGCGGGTGGTCTGTTTCCCGACGCGGGCGGCGCCCTGCATCCGTCTGCCGCACGCGGCGCAGTAGAGCAGCCCGCGCAGCGCGTACGGCACAGTCGATTCCCTGCTGCAGACCAGACCGGGACCACGCCGCGCCTGGATACGAAGACGAACAGCCTGAGCCAAGTCGTCGGGAACCAGCGCTTCGTGCGTGCGGCGATCCGGTGCGATCCAGTCCGACTGATTACGCCACCGCATGCGTGTCTCATACCCCGCCGCGACATCGTCAGGGCTCACCAGGACCTCGTATTTCTCCTGCTTGCCCCAAACGCGGACCCCGGTGTATGCCGGGTTGTCCAATATGGCGCGGATCGCCGAATGAGACCAGCCTCGCGGGTCACGGTGACGATTCCGCGCCGGGTCGTATTGGCTCGGTGACGGCACACCATCGTCGGTGAGCCGTTGCGCGATGTAGCGCAGGCCCGCGCCGTCGGCATACATGCGGTAGATCTGATCGACGATCGGCGACGTCACGGGGTCCGGTTCGAGGCGGTGAAGTCGCTGCCCGAGATTTGCCTTGGCGGGGTTCGGGTGCGGGCCGGCATCGACGAGCTGATAACCATAGGGGGGGCGACCACCGAGGTATCTGGACGTGTCCTGCGCGAGTGCAGACATCGCCGTACGGACGCGCATCTGGATTCGGGCGCGCTCCCCCTTGCTCATGCCGCCGAAAAGCGTCATCACCAGGTCGTGCGCCTCGGAGCCGGGATCGACCGCTCCACCGACCTCAGGGACCCATAAGCCAACTCCGTAGTGCGTGAGCACCGGGAACGTGAGCGCGAACTGCGGCCCGTAGAACGCGCGAGCGGGCTCGCCGATCACCACTGCATCGAAGCCACGATCTCTGCCCGTGACATCGGCTAGGAGACGCGCCGCCTCAGGCCTACGCTTCCACGGCAGCGAACGGCTTTGTCCCACATCAAAATAATCACCCACGAGGACACCGCCGTGCGGACTGATCAGGTCGAGGGCACGCCGCTTCTGCCAGCTGCGGCTCGCCTCCGGGTCTTGAGCGTCCTCCGTGCTCACTCGGCCGTAGAAGGCGAACCTCAGGCTCACGCGATTCCCCTCTCCTGTCCGAGCATCCGGCGCCGCACTGCCATTATGGCGTGTACAAGCGCGCGGTTGGCTTCGCATGAAAGTCGATAGTCGTCGGGCAAGACGATTTCAACATTGCCGTCTGACATGATCGGCGCACCGATTCGATCGCGACACTCGGAGCGAGCATGCGCTGTTCGGGGCGTGTCAGTCATCGCGTCCCCCTGGCAGATCTCATTGCTGGTCACGGGCTTGGCGACGGGCTTCCACCAGCCCGACGCGCCGGGTGCAGATGCTCCGAAGAGCCGCGGAATAGACGAGGGTGCGGTCGCCTGGGGTGGCGTGTCCGGCGTGGTCGAATTCCCACCACACGTCGTCACTTTTCTCGGGTGGATCGAGAGGCGAATGGTGTTGTGGTGAACAGTCTTTGCCTGCTTGTTGTCGGGCCCAGGTGGCGCGGATGGCGCGTAGCGCGCCCATGGTGACCGAGTAGCGGCGAGATTTGGTGGTGACATGTCCCCGGTAGCCCAGGGCGTGAAGCCAGCGCCCGATCCCCGCCAAGGCATCGATACCGAGGGTGTGGGCTTGGTCTGCAAGGTGGGCGATGGTTGTCAGGATCGCCCGGACGTGTTCGGTGACGTCGAGGTCCGCGATGGCTTCAGCGGATAGGCGGCGGGCGGCGATGCCGAAGTCTTGCAGGGATTTGGTGACGTATTTGGCCAGGTATCCGGCGATGCGGCGTGACGATTCTGTTGGTGCCGTGTGGTTTTCGGTCCGCAGTGGTTGAGTATCGATCTGTGCGCCAAAGCGGACCAACAGCGGTGCAGCGTCACCAGACTGGTCGGTGTCGGGGTTGGGGACGTCGAGCGTGACGGCACGGGCGGCCTGCTGAATAAGGGCGGCGAGTTCGGCGGCAGAGATCGGCGACCCCCAGGCAGGTCCGGTACCGGCAGGGTCGTCAGGTGGATCGAGTCGGATAAGAGCGTGGATGTGCGGGATGGCACGGGCCTGCATTTCGACGACCTTGACGAAACTGGCTTTCACCGAACCCGATGCAATGCCAGCAGCTTTGAGGTGTTTGGCGAGATTGCGGCGTAGGGCGATGGTGAAACGCCGCCATAGTTCGGGCAGGTGCCAGGTAAACAGGACGTGCCCAAGGTAGTCGTAGCACTTGGCGCACAGCGGTTGCCCGACCGCGAGGTCGGGGCTGTCATGGATGGTGCTGCACCACAGGGGTTTTCCGTGCGGGCATCGCTTGTAGCAACCCATCGTCCGGTGGTCACGGCAGACGCTGCCTGCGCTGCCGTGGACGGGGCCGAAGCTGGGTGCGGTCAACGTGGCGAATACCTGGGGGCGATCGGCCACGGAGGGTGTGATGTTGTGGCGGCCTCCGGTGGTTCCTGCGGCGACGAGTTGCCAGGTGTCGCGGGCGTACAAGTCTGAGCAGGAGGGGCAGACGGTGGCGCGGCGGTTGTTGCACCGTACCCACGCGGTTCTTTTGTGGCCCTGGTCGTCGGTGCCGATGAGTTGGATGGGGTTGGCGCAGAACCCAACCGAGTCGGCGCGCCGCCACCAGGCGTCGAATCCCGGCGAGGAAGCGCGGCGCATCATCTGGGTGATCACCCGGTGGTGGTCGATGTCGGCGGGAAGACCCGGCAGCGTGATTGCCGGACTCCCTGCCTCGTGCGCGCCGCTCACTGGTGCCCCGCACGGTTGCCGCTGCCGCCGTCTGTGTCGGTGGTGTTCGCGTTGCCGGCCTCGCCAGCCTGGGATGCGCGTGAGCGCCGAGCGGGGAAGGCGCGCACCAGATAGGCGATATCGGCGTCGGTGACCCAGAAGGCCCGCACGCGGACCGGGTGGGCGATGCCATCGGTCATCACGTAGCCGACCCCGGGTCTGCCGTCGGGGATCAGATCGCATTCGGCCCCGGCGTCGCGGGCGCCCTGGCCCAGGACCATGGCGGTTTGCGATGCCTCGGTTAGCCGCAACCCGATCCGCACCGTGAACAGCTGCCGCACGGGCAGGGTGTCTTTGGACGGGTCCTGCACCGCCGCCACCACCGAGATACCCACCGCCCGGCCCTGCGAGAGCAGCAGGCCGAGCAGTTGTTCGATTTCGGTCTTGATCTTGCGGTCGGTGACATAGGAGGTCAGGGCCGCGATTTCATCGATGACGACCACGAACAGCGGATCGGCTGTGGTCGGTGTGTGTAGGCGGGCGTGCCCGCGTAGCCGGTTGGCGCGATCATGCATCAACCTGACCAACGCACGCAGCAGTTCCAGGGTTTGACCGGTGGCGTCGTGGGCGAAGAACGAAAACATCGGCGCACCGGGACCGAGTTCCATGCCGCCCTTGGGGTCGATCACGCACAGTCGGACCCGCCCGGTCTTCACGTCCGGGGCTAGGCCAGCGATCAGTGACCACAACACGCTGCCCTTACCCGCGCCGGTGGCCCCAGCCACCAGCAGGTGATGCCCGAGGATCGGCAGCCGCCACACACCCCGGTTCTCGGTGACGCCGACGCCGATGGCCGACAAGTTCACGGTCGCGCCGGGCTGGGGCATTGGCAGGGCGACGGGTTCGGCCAGCACGTCGCCGCGCATGATCGTGATCCGGATTTCGCCGGGTGCGATGGCGGTGATGGTGATGCGGTCCGCCGTCCACGCGGCGGCCAACGCGTCCGCTTGGCGCTGCCAGTGGCTGATCGATTGGCCCGTCACTACCCGCACCGCAAGGATGTCGGTGTGATCGCCTATGTGCACCCCGAGTAGTGCTGGAATAAGTTGGCGGTCATCGAGTTTGGCGGTCAACCCGTGCAGGCTGCAGACGTGTTCCCAGCGGCGCCGGTAGCGCCACCAGGTCTGCGCATAGTGGGTGGGCGGGTCGATCACACACCGCTGCAGACTGTTCTCGTCGACGAATCCCCACAGGATGTAAAGGGCAACGAAACCTGCGAGGGTGAAGAATCCCGCGTTCACGCCCTGCCAGCACGCCACACCGACGGCCACAGCGACAGGGGCCCCGAGCAGCGGGAACCGTGCACCCCACCACAGCAGCCGCCCGGCCGCCACCAGGATTGACCAGATAAGTTCACCGACCCAATCCTCATCAGAGGATTGGGGTTTGCTCTTATTGTTTGTGTTCGACACGATTATTTCTGCCTTTCGTGAAACAACATGTGGGAGTGGGGAAACCACCCCGACAGCGCTCGAAACTGGCGTGAGCAACTAGCCGCTGCCGGGATGGTTCCTTGGCGGTTATGGGCGCGGTGTGGAACCCGGCTTGCCGCCCTCGGCGGTGGTGATCGTCTCGGCGCGGAACGCGATACCGTTGCGGCCGTCCTGCGACCAGGGCAGTGCCACCAAGCCGGTCACCGATACCTGCTGGCCCACAGCGACTTTCGGTGCATCAGGCACGGTCACAGACAACACGTCCCCGCCATCGGCGTCCAGTGCCATTAACTGCACCGCATGCAGCACCGCACCCGTGGCCTTATCGATCTTCGGCTGTCCGGTGCCGAAATCAGTTCGCGGCTCCGGTGTTCTCGTGCACATGAATGACACCGCAGTGGTGTCGATTTTGAGTTTCACCTGTTCTGTCCTTTCCGATCGTTGTCACCGATGTGTGGTGACTGGATCTAGGACAGCGCGATCGGGTGAAGCGGCGATAGTGGCAGCTAGGAACAGTAAGGAACACTGTGAACGCGCAGATATGTCCGGACCTGGGGCGTTGTTCATGCATGATCCTTGTATGGCCTTGACCGACCCTGCTCGCCGCCAGAGCGGACTACGGGTTCGTCAAGCGCGCGAGGACGCCAAGATGAGCCTGAGCAATCTGGCGGCCAGAGTCGAGACGGTCCGCAAGCAGCGCGGTGAGACACCACCGGAGCGCGCTACGCTGCGTCAGCAGATCGTCCGGATCGAAGGCGGCGGCAGTGCAGGGCCGATGTGGCGAGCCGACCTCGCCGAAGCGTTGGGCCGCGATGCTGCCGAGTTGTTCGGGCTGACGGTCGAGACCAGTTTGCCGCGTCCGCTTCTGCTGCAGCTTCCGGTTGACCGTGATGTCCTGACGGTGATCGCTGACCAGCGCGCAGTCCACATCCGGGCCGAACATACCTTCGGCCCGGAGTACGCCCAGCCGCTGGTGGAACGGGACTTGCAGACCGTGGAAGCACTCATCAAATCCACGCCCGCCGAGCTGCGCACCCAGGTACGTGAGGTAGCGGGAACCATCGCCGAGGTCGCCGGCTGGATAGCGCAAGACCTCGGGGACCACCCGAGAGCGCGGGAACTGACCGATAGGGCCGCCGATCACCTGCGGGCCGCCGCCCCTGACCTACGCGCGATGGTGTGGATGCGCAAATCCAACATCATCGCCAGCCAGGACCCCGATCTGGCGGTGGAACTTGCCGCGGATGCCGCACGATTAATCGACGGCCACGAGGTAGGACGGCTGCAAGCCAGTATCACCCGTCAGCAGGCCCTCGCTGCGATCGCCAACCAGGACAAACAGGGGTTCTTGCGGCATGCCGCGCATGCACTCGAACTCGGCGATATCAATCCCGCCTCCGATGATCGCGCCACCTACGCCCACGCTGGATTCGTCGCCAGCGATATCGCCGCGGGATACTTGGAACTGGGCCACCCACGGCAGGCTGTCGAGCTGCTCACCCGACACCAACCCTCCTGGACCTCCCATCAGCATCGCGATTGGGCCGTCGCCGACATACGGCTACTCCACGCTCTCATTGCGATCCGCGAGTATCAACTCGCCTGCGCTCATGCCACCGAAGCCCTGCGCGGTTACTTGGCCGCGCCATCCCAACGCGCACGGCGACACCTTGCCCGCTGCGCGACCCTCCTGCGTGATCGGCGCCGGCACGACAAAAGCCCAGTGCTGCAACAGCTTTTCGGACAGATCAAGGACGCAATCGAAGGAATCGCCTCATGACCGACGCCGTCATTCCCAATATCACCACGGCCAGCGACCACGCTCGAGCCGATCTTGCGGTCCTGCCGGTCGGCTCGTTCGAGCAGCACGGCCCCTATCTGCCACTTGGCACCGACACCCTAGTTGCGGTCGCCATTGCAAGCTCAATCAGCGCCCATCACGACATTTTTCAGCTTCCACCCGTCACTTTCGGCTGCTCCCACGAACACGCCGCATTCGCCGGAACTGTCAGCATCACCGCCACCACCCTGGCTGCTGTTATTGGCGACATTGCCCACTCCCTGGCCGAGCAACATGTCCGCGGGCTGATAGTCGTCAACGCGCATGGTGGCAACGCTGTCCTGACCAACGTTGTCCAGCAAAGCAACTATCCCGGCGCACCGATCCGACTCGGCCTGTACCCCAGCCGTGACGACTGGACCGAAGCACGCGAAGCCGCCGACATCACCAGCACCAGCCATGACGACATGCACGCCGGTGAACTCGAAACTTCGATACTGCTGGCGGCCTACCCCGAATATCTGCGCGACGGCTGGGCCGACGCCGACCACATCCCGGACGACCGCCGCTACCTGACCACCCTCGGCATCGCCGCCTATACCGACAGCGGCGTCATCGGTTACCCCAGCCGCGCCGACGTCACCAAGGGCAGAAAAACCCTCGACCACCTGGGACGCAGCGCCAAAACGCTCCTGAACATCCTCACCGCACCGCAATAGCCGACCAAGCCAGGGCGGCGGCTACCGTCCGCTTGGCCGCTCCCGTCCGCCGCCGCCCAAACGAACCGGCCCGCGCCACCCAAGGAGCGTAGAAACCGGCTCTGACTGCGGTGGCGAGAACTCTCTGCCAGGAGGATCACCGCACCGCCCGCGCCGAACGCGAGCACGGCTGACGGCGCCGGCCGCCGATCCCTATGGCGAGCAGGCGGCACCGTTAGACCGCTTTGGTGAGAATTTTCGTTACTGAGATCAAGAGCGGAATGAGCTCGCCCGCATGAGCACAGACACTCAACCCACCCCACCTGTCAGACCACTAGCGATTTCCTGCCATCGATGAAGTCAGGGCGGTCGAGCCCCTGAGCGCCTCCTCAGCGCCGACATTAGACGGCCGATAGTTCGCACGTACATCTCAGTTCTTGTTGCGGCAACATGATGATACTGATATAAACGACATGCTTCGGCGGCATGCTCCTACCGGTGTGGGGTCGACGGCGACAACTCAGCGTTGGCATCTGGAGGACGCGTCAACTCTCGCGCGGACCTTCGGGCCGAATGGCTCAAAGGAAGGACTCACGTGCACGGTCAATCCGAACAAGCCGCGGACGAAGAGGGTTCGTTGGCACACCTTTGGAGACCAAACGAGACGCCATCCGTGCGCGTACCCATCGATGCACTCATGCCAGGCAACTCGCCACGAATGGACGGCGAGAGCAAATCTCACACGGAGCTAATGGCCTCCGCATCAGAACTACCACCGATTGTGGTGCATCGACCTACGATGCGGGTCATCGATGGGATGCATCGGCTGCGCGCCGCCAAATTGCGGGGCCGAGAAACGATCCAGGTGCGTTTCTTCGACGGGACCGCGGACGAAGCCTTCGTGATCGCAGTGTCCGCGAACGTAACCCATGGGATGCCGTTAACCCGGAAGGACCGAAAAGCCGCGGCCGCTCAGATAATACGCGCCTATCCATCTTGGTCGGACCGGCTCATCGCATCAACGACAGGACTGTCGCATCGCACGGTGGCGGAAATTCGCCGGTGTGCAAGTGGACAAATTGACCAGTTGAACGATCGAGTCGGCAAGGACGGCAGGGTCCGACCGATAACCACTGCCATTGGCCGAAGGATTGCGGCCGAATTGATCAAGGCTGATGAGTCGGCATCTCTACGTGAGGTTGCGAAGATGGCCGGTATCTCGCCAAGCACCGTGAGGGACGTCCGAAGCCGTCTACAGCGAGGTGCCGAACCAGTGCCCGTTAGAGATAATGGAGATCAAACGGATCAGCACAACGGAACGGCGTCGGCGCCCCGCCGTGACGCGAAGGAGCGCAAAACAGCACCCACGGCTCTCATGCCGAGGCGCAATCCTGGCTCGCCATCGCCCGATACCGCACTGCGACAACTCCGTGTAAATCCGGCTTTGAAGTTTACCGATCACGGCCGAGCACTCATACGTCTACTAACAACCAATCTTGCGGCTCCGGCTGATTGCGGATCACTCATCGATGATGCTCCCGAGCATTGCTTAGCCACCATCGCCGAACTTGCATCCGCGATCGGAGATGCTTGGTACATATTGGCATCTGACTGTCGCACACGGTCGTTATGTGGGTAGGAGGAACAGGTTGCGATCTGGTCTCTGACCAGTGGGTCAGCGAGCCGACTCAAGTACCTATCGAAAGTACCTATCGAAAGCCCGTGTCGCGCAGGCCGAAGCGACGAGGCAGGTGCAGTAACATGTTGACCTCATGCGCTCACCGCGACGCTTCCTTAGCGTAGCAGCCAGCGATACCGCACAGAAGCGAGCGGGCACCTTCCTGATGAGAACTCGTTGTGCTCAAGAAATTTGAAACGGTACTTCCATATGTGCTGGCCTCCAACTAGGAATAACAGCGATGCCCAATCTCTAATCACGTTCCACACATCCTGTGCGTCAGCATGTTTCAACTCACACGCAATGACGGATCGTGACTCAGTATGGTTATGTCCTTGGCGTATAAAATAATTCATCCAAGTACAATCTCTGCCAGATCCAACGTCCGACGATCAACACCATTCCTTGCGCACTCTCCTCGCCACCCGGATAGTTGAACCATGACAGCCTGGACATCATTGCCGACAGCCCGAACCACAGGGTCAGATTCCTGAAAGGCAGTGACATGACGGGAATCTCCACCTTCTCACCGGAATCCGCTCCTACAGCATCATCAAGATCGAGGAGTTCTTCGTACCCATATGGCGTGCAGTCACTTGAAACACAATGGGATGGGAGTACTTCGCCGATGACGAGAGACGGCCATCCGAACGCCCCGACCGCCGCGGCGACACACCAGAACACCCATGCAACTATCTCCTTTTCGACCTCGCCCGAAAGAGACTTCCCGACTTCCGATGGTGTGTACCCTCCGCAAGACGACTCTCGACTGCTTGTCGACACCATGAGGGCCACGGGCATTGTTCCGGGCCGCCACGTTTTAGACCTCTGTACTGGTAGCGGCTTCATCGCTATCGCCGCTGCGGAGCTGGGAGCAGCGAGTGTAACCGCATTCGACATCTGCCCACGGGCAGTGCGGTGTTCGCGGGGTAACGCTATGCACGCCGGCGTCGCCATCGATGTCCGTGAGGGCTCTTGGATCAGCGCGCTCGATTGCGCACCATTCGAGGTGATCGTTTCCAATCCTCCTTACGTGCCTACGCCCCCGGCGACCGACGCGCACTTGATTCCGCCAACCGCGGGCCCCGCGCTGGCTTGGAACGCTGGTGCAGACGGACGAATGGTGCTGGACCCGCTGTGCGAATTGGCGTCTGGTCTGCTTGCCGACGGCGGTTCGATGCTGGTCGTCCAATCGACCTTCTCTGGTATCGAACAGTCGCTCGAGTCTTTGCGGTCAACAGGTCTCAATGCGAAAATTGTTGCTTCTCAGTGGGTTCCGTTTGGACCAGTGCTATCGGCGCGCGCCAGCTGGTTGGAAGATACGGGCCGCCTCGAACGCGGTTGTCGCAGCGAGGAACTTGTGGTGATTCGTGCAGATAAGCCACGCCGAACCGAATGCACGAGCAAATAGTGTCGACCGGCGGTTTCATGTAGGACGGACTGTCACGCGTGAGGATAAACTCAAAAATCCGGGACAATCTTACTCCTTTGCGCAGAGGGAAGCCTCGAATACCTTTCAAACTAATAGAATCGGGTCTCAGACAAACGACGTACAAACCAAAAGAAATGAATCCCATCTCAGGAGATCTGCGAATGAAAAACAGCGCGTCTTTGCGTCTCGATGTGATAGATCGGCCCGAACAACTCGCGCCGCTGCGCGCGCGTCAACTTGCTGATGAGCTCATGCGCATCTCTTTCCGGGCAACGTATGGCACACAACGCGACTCGTATGATCCAGGCGCCGAGGCCTGGCGGCGCTGGTACATGTCAAAAGGAGCACGGCCGCAGGATTACGATCGACTCGTGCTGGTTTATGACGGTCAATTTCTTGCACATTTCGCCGCATTAGATCTCATCCAAGGGCTGCAAGAAGGTGTCACTATCCTTTGGGTTCACGTGGCGATGACCGACCCTGATTACCAGGGTAGTGGAGCCCTACTTCTAGCCGCCAAAGCCCTATTGAACCCCGAGGGACTAGCGCTACTTGGGGATGAGCTATACTTGGTGTTTCGGACGGCCAATCCAAAATTGTACGAGGCGATGCGCACGCTGCGATCAACCTTCACACCCGACGGGTTTTATGGCGATGCTTGGTATCCGCAAATTGCTCCCGGAGGCACTATGGTGCCGGTGCCCGCGAATATCACCGAGCTTGCGGCGTGTTTGGCAGCTCGACTGTCACCGAATCACGAATTTGTCCGCGACACTTTCGTGATCAAGGGATGCTTTCAAGATTTCGATCCTTTGTGGCAGGACCTGGATGAGTTTCCCTGCAGGAACGCAATGACAAAAGACTACTTCACGAAAAACCTAGACAACTCGAACCAGGACGGACTAATGATCATCGTACAGATCGTGCGACCCACAGATTGCAGGGAACCGCAGAAGATCGCCACTGACGCCGAGTCGGCTTAAACCGCATTGTGGTGCAAATGGTGCCACATCCTTGGCAGGGACTGTAGTCCACCGGATCAGAGCTGATCGTGAGTTGAGATCCAGGTACGCCAAATATTCTGCAGCGGAATACTTTTCGCTGATAATCCTGCCGTTTTTGTAGGTCCGCTGTCATGCCGCCTGGGAACATCGATGGATATTGCACCCGCGGCACTGCCGCTGGCACCACCGTCAAGGGTCGAGCAATGCATGCCACCACCGGCCGCAGATATGCTCGGCGATGGTCAGAGGTTGCTCCGACCAGTCGCCAACCACATAGAACGGCTCCACCGCCAGTGCTGACTTGCCCCGCGGGTTAACGGTGTCTCGGTTACGGAGCAGTTGGTTTGCGGCTTGCAATGCAGATCGCTTGATAGTCACCTCGGGATAGCCGGCGCTTGTTGCCGGGGTCGTACCGTCGCAAAAGCTCTGGCACGCGGAGGTGCGTCGTCGTTTCGAATTCGTGACGCTGGAGAAGAGCGTCCACTTCCGTCGCCGTCATACCGGTTCGGTAGGGCTCGCCGCGGCGCGTAACGGAACGTGACACACGCCGGACGGTCGGGCGGGTGCTGTTGTGGCCGACAATATCGCGATCTCCGTAGTCGACTATCAGGCGACTAGCCGGGGCGCAGATTCGGCGCAATTGATCGAATGTCGCGTCGAGTGCAGCTGCGGTGAGGTAGAAGGTAACCCCAAGCCACACGACAAGCGATGGTGCGTTGACATCGAATCCTGCTGCGGTGAGCAAGCGCACGAGATCGTCGTGCTCGAAATCGCAAGGTACCCATATCGCATTCTCTAACGAGCGGGAACGTCGTTTGAGGATCTCTTGTTTGGCACGTTGCGTCGTCGGTGCGTCGACCTCGAAGACGAGGATATCCCGACTCGCGACATGTTCACTAGTGGTGTCAAATCCTGCGCCTAGTAGGACGAGCTGGCTAATACCCCACTCGATAGAGGAGTCCAACAGCTCATCAGCGACGCGTCGGCGCAGCACGATGTGCGCATGGAGCCCACCACAATACAGATCCAGCAATCGAATACCGAAGTTCGCGATCCTGGGGTGAGCCAACGTTACCGATAGTGCGGGATGGCTGACGAACCAACGAGCTTGGGGATCATTCAACAATCGTCGACCCAGCGGCTGTATTGACTCTGCGGCCCGCTGCCAGGCGTTGACCTGGGCTGTGAAGCTTGGTGTGTCGTCGAGGCGTCGATTGTTCATAGCGCGACGATAGCGAGTAGGTGGTTGATCTTGCTGGCGAGGCTGGTCGACTCTTTCCAACGCAGTCGTTCAGTGTGTTTGTCGCGCCGGGTGTTTTGCCTACGCGGACTTCACGAAGCAGCGAGTATGGTGTTTACTTGCGTTGAAAATTTGGGGTTTTCGAGTTGACGGTTAACGACGTGGACGGGACGCCGCTGCATGGCCCGTTGAAACCCCTTGGGTTGCAAGTTATCTCATCGGGCTGCTAGCGTCAGCCGGCACCGGTCACCCCGAATGCGGCAAATTGGGTTGATCGGATGATGATGTGCATTCCTGCAAGGTCGACGCGGCAAGGTTCTCGCATTGTCTTTCACCGCTCCACACTCAACGATTAAGGAGAAAACGGTGTCCCGTGTTTCCGCGGACCGCTCCAAAGGAGATAACGCATCAGCGATGTTGCTTTCGCGGCTGAAAGCACATGGCATCAACAAAGTCTTCGGCGTCGTCGGGAGGGAGGCGGCAGCAATCGGATTCGATGAGGTAGACGGACTAGAGTTTGTTCTCACTCGCCATGAGTTCACGGCCGGCGTCATGGCAGATGTGTTGGCGCGACTCACCGGGCGTCCCCAAGCGTGTTTTGCCACCCTTGGCCCCGGCATGACCAACCTGTTAACGGGCGTGGTTACGTCAGGGTTGGACCGCAGCGCTGTGTTGGCGATGAGCGCCCAATCCGAGTCGTACGACTATTTCCCGAACGAGACGCACCAGTGTCTGGACAGCGTCTCGATCATGAGACCGGTCACCAAATTTGCCGCAGAACTCCAAAGACCTGATGATGTAATCGATTTGGTGGACACCGCACTTTCTGCGGCACTCACCGAACCGGTTGGCCCGAGCTTTATCAGCCTTCCGGTGGACATTCTCGCCTCAGCGGGCAAGCAAAGCATCAACGACACGCCCCAGCCGCCGAAGCTGCCGCAACGCCCGCTATCGACAATGTCCTCCGAGTGGCGGACGGGGGCGGCCGCGGCCGCCCGGCTGCTTGAGACTGCCAATAGTCCCCTGCTGGTCGTCGGGGCGTCGCTAATCCGCTCGGGTGCGACCGACGCCCTGAGGGCGCTGGCGGAGACACTGAATATCCCCGTAGTCACTACGTACACCGCGAAAGGAATCCTGCCGCACGACCATCCGCTGAACTTCGGCGCTGTGAGCGGGTATATGGATGGGATCCTCAGTTTCCCGGCATTGGAGACTCTATTTGGCCCAGCTGACCTGATCATCGCAGCCGGATACGACTACTCAGAGGATCTCCGCCCGTCAATGTGGAACCATGGTCAACACAAGACGGTGGTGCGAATCGCCCCGACCGCCAACCCGGTGCCACGTGTCTTCCGCCCCGACCTGGACATAGTCGGGAATGTCTCCGACGTTATTGAGGCGGTCGCAGCCGAGAGCGCCCATATTTCTGCCAAGAAGGTGCGCGACATTGGCTCATTGAAAGCTCGGATGGATGGGCTGCTGTCCGACGACACTGTGTACCCGGACGGGATGCGGGTTCACCAGGTCATTAGCGAGATGAACACCTGTCTGGACGGCGCCGCTAGCGACGGGCAGGGGACGTTTGTGAGCGACATCGGATTCTTCCGGCATTATGCTGTGATCTTCGCCCGAGCCCATCAGCCATACGGATTTCTGACATCGGCCGGATGCAGCAGCTTCGGTTACGGCCTCCCCGCAGCCATGGGCGCACAGATGGCCCGGCCTGACGAGCCGGTGTTCGTCATCGCCGGAGACGGCGGATTTCATTCCAACAGCGCCGATTTGGAGACCCTAGCTCGCCTCGACCTCCCTGTGGTTGTTGTCGTCGCAAATAGCAGCACCAACGGACTCATAGAGCTGTACCAGAACATCGGATACGGGCGCACCCATCCTCCAGTCACCAAGTTTGGGACAGTCGATTTCGTCAAACTCGCTGAAGCTAACGGTGTCGAAGGCACCCACGCTACTGACCGGTCTGGGCTCGCTCAAGCATTGAAGGATGCAGTCAGCCGACGGCGACCGTTCCTTATCGAGGTCCCAATCTCCTACGACTTCAGTCCAGGGGGATTCGGAGCGCTAAGCATATGACGCTCAGCCGCTGAACGTACCCAGCGAGCTGGGGCGAGGAATGTCGCCAACCAGATTCTAGGACCAGATGATCACAGCCTTCAGAGTCGACATCAGCTTCCACACCTCACGGGCGCCCGGAGGTGAGCCACCCATATTCGCCACGAGCGGCGAGCTGGCATCAATCCGGGGTTCTACAACGGACCAGACTTGGACGGGATGGTGTGTTCTGCTCAATGCCGGTATGGGCCTTCAGCCTGCTCAGCTGCTGTCGGACTGCGGCCGTATCGTAATAATGGCCGGGGAAATCTACAACCGCGACGAACTGTCGCGCACGGTGGAAGGCGACAGCTTCAGCGATGATGCAGAACTCCTGTCGGGGAGCATGAAGAGCCACGGTCTCAACGCATTTCGCTCAATCAACGGCCGTTACGCGGCCGTCATCGGTGATGGGCCGCGGCTCACAATAGCCACCGACCATGCGGGCAGCGTGCCCGTATATATCAAGGCCACGGACTGCGGCATCTCCGTGTCAACCGAGATCAAAGCCCTCAGCTCCCGGGAGCAATCCGCAACTGGGCGTCGTCGGATAGACGGCGCGCCGTTAGTACCAATTGCTGACGGTATTCTTCGTGTCCCAGCGGGAACCGCTCTGTCATTGGACGTGAGCTCAGACATGCGGTCGTTGCGGACGATCCGTACCTGGTCGCCGCAGCCACACCGTGTGTCACCGGTCCCATCGGAAGCTGTAAAGCGCCTGCGCCAGCAGCTCAGTCACGCAGTCCAAGTACGGGTTGCCGGCAGCACGAGCACTCCCACCTGTGTCCTATCCGGAGGCATCGACTCCGGCGCGGTGTCGGCGCTGACAGCACAGCTATTTGGAAGCGTCGATACCGTTTCCATGGGAACCGATCTCAGAGACGAATTCTCCGCTGCGAGGGATGTGGCTGACCACGTCGCGAGGTACCACCCAACTTCGACACACACGGAGCTCATCGTCAAAACGGACGAGCTGCTAGACGAGATCCCGTGGGCGGTATGGGCAAGTGAGGCTTCCGACCCAGCGGTCCTGGAATACCTGCTGCCCCTGACGTCCCTGTATCGGCGACTGCAGGGTCGGGCGCGGCGAATTATAACCGGATACGGAGCAGATATCCCTCTCGGAGGAATGCATCGGGGCATCCGCGAATTGTCAGCTCTTGAGGACGCGATATTTGAGGACATGAGCACGTTCGATGGTCTGAACGAGATGTCCCCGGCGCTATCGGGCGCTTCCGGACACTGGTCCACCCACCCGTTTTGGGACAGAGACGTACTTGATTTGCTCGTTTCGCTAGAAGCGGGGCTGAAGAAGAAAGATGGGGTTGATAAGTGGGTACTGCGCGAAGCGATGGCAGACCTGCTGCCGGAATCGACCATCAGGAGACCGAAGACGGGGATACATGAAGGCACAGGGGTTTCGGACGCGTTCACCGAGCTGCTGCGCTGCAACGGGATCCCTCGAGAGAAGACCATGGATGCCAAGCGCGTGATCGTCTCCCGCATCTACCGCGAAACTGTTCTGGACGACCGGCATCCGGACGACTTGTCACTCCATCAACTAGTGGAAGAGTACGGCTGTGCCCGCTGAATTGACCGGCACACACGCTTCCGGCTACAACGGACGAATCAATGTGGAGAAGTCCCCACGGTACGCGCAGCCGGTGACCTTTATGCGGCTGCCCCACATTCCGGGCCCGGTCGGCAAGGACATCGTCGTAATAGGCGCGCCCTACGACGGCGGGACCAGCTACCGGCCGGGAGCCAGATTCGGTCCACAGGCCATACGAGCGGAGTCGGTGCTACTGCATGGGGTGGGCATAGAGCGCGGACCTGGTGTCTTCGATCTCCTCGATGTGGTGGACGGCGGCGACATCGACATCTCACCGTTTTCCATGGAGACCGCCATCGCTCAGGCCACCCAGGGCCTCGGCGCGCTGGCCATTGAGAACTCTTCATTCCTGATGCTGGGAGGGGATCACTCTCTAACTTTGGCCGGTATGCGGGCCGCGTTCAGCCGACACGGCAAGCTTGCGGTACTGCATCTGGACGCGCACAGCGACACCTACCCGCCCGTATACGGAGGTGTCTATCACCACGGGACGCCGTTCCGCCACGCTATCGAGGAGGGATTGGTCGATCCCGCACACTTCATCCAAATCGGTTTGCGAGGACACACCCCAGCCGCCGATTCGCTGGCCTATGCGCGCGGCAATGGCGTGATGGTCGTGACTGCGGAAGAGTTTGATGACGTCGGGGTCAAGGTCTGCTGTGAAATGGTGCGGAACAAAGTCGGCGCGCTCCCCCTCTACGTCTCCGTCGACGTCGACGTCGTCGATCCTGCTTTCGCCCCAGGTACGGGCACACCGGCGCCCGGTGGGCTGACTTCCCGGGAGGTTCTGCGCTTGCTCCGGGTTGTCGGCGACTTAGACTTTATCGGCGGCGATGTGATGGAGGTGTGCCCTGCGTACGACCAGAGCGGAATCACCGCGCTTTTGGCGGCCGAAATCGGCGCAGAACTGCTATATCAATATGCACGGCGGCAGTCGTCCGCGGAGCCAATAATTTCCGCATCGATATCAAGCGAAGGACCTCTCTGTGAGCACGGTTGACTTGATCAGCCCCGCCGGATTCGTCAGCGCCACATCGAATCTGGGCATTAAAGACGGCAGTGCGGACTTCGCAGTGGTGGTGTCGAAGACTCCCACACGTTCTGCGTCGGTCTTCACCCAGTCCAGATTCGCCGGACCCAGCGTTCTTCTTAGCCGTGCGATTCCCAGCCCGGGTCGGGCCCGGGGCTTTGTCGCGATCTCCAAAAATGCGAACGTCGCCACCGGAGAAGCGGGCTGGGACGACGCCGTCGAGGTCAGACGGCGGACAGCCGAACTTGCCGGCATAACACCTGACGAGCTGGTGATCGCTTCCACCGGAGTCATCGGGGTGCGATACCCCATGGATAAAGTGCGCGACGGACTTTCCGCGATTAAGACTCCGCTCGCGACCGCAGATTTTTTGTCCGCGGCCACTGCGATTATGACCACCGACACCCGCCCTAAGCTGTATTCAGCCCGGGCAGGAAAGAGTGTAATAACCGGTATCGCCAAGGGAGTAGGGATGATGGAGCCGAATATGGCCACCCTGCTGGCTTTCTTCTTCACCGATGCCGACGTTCCTGCTGACAGCCTCGACGCGGTATTCCGAAGAGTAGTCGCGAAGACGTTCAACGCTCTGAGCATCGACACCGACACCTCCACCAGCGATACTGCCTCTATCTTCTCCAATGGACTGGCAGGGCCTGTCGACCCGCACGAATTTGAGGCCGCCCTCAACGAAACCGCACTAAAACTGGTCCGCGCCATCGCATCTGATGGAGAGGGAGCATCGAAAGTCATCGAGGTTCACGTATCGGGGGCGGCTGACGAAAGCCAGGCCAGGGCCGTCGCCAAGTCAGTGGTGAACTCACCGCTGGTGAAGACCGCAGTCCACGGGGCGGATCCCAACTGGGGACGGGTGGCCATGGCGATAGGAAAGCTGGACACCGACACTCGCATCCGTCCAGATCTCGTGCAGATACGGTTCGGAGACACCCTCCTCTACCCGCATACTGACTCGCCAAACGCACTCCACGAGGCACAACAGCACCTCCAGCTTGGTGCTGTGGACATACACGTCGACCTGGGTATTGGCGACTCATCTTTCACAGCGTTCGGATGTGACCTCAGCGCCGAATACGTCAAGATCAACGCGGAATACACCACTTGAAATCCTGATGCGCCTCGCCTTCGATAAGGATTTTGCATGAGCAAACCGGCTGAAGTAGAAAAGGTCTCCGACACTGCCAGATGGGTCGCCGCGGTGCGCGCAGAAGAGACTAGGCGGCCGGATGCCTTATTCGCTGATCCCTTCTCAGAACTGCTGGCGGGCGACCGTGGCGCAGAAATCGCGAACGGTTTCCCCTACTTGGCCCGCGTCCTCACCGCATCCGGAATTATCGCCCGAACAGCCATCATCGATAAAATGATCACCGACGTAGTCGGGCGGGATTGCGATCGGGTGGTCAACCTGGGGTGCGGCATGGACACCCGCCCCTTCCGGCTGCAGCTCCCCCAAGATCTCGAATGGGTCGAAGTGGACCTACCGGACATCATCGACGAGAAGACGCGCCAACTCGAAACAGTGCATCCGAACTGCGAATTGAGCCGCGTCAGCGCGGACCTTTCGGATCCACAGGTGCGGACGCATCTTTTGGAGGAGACCCTCCAAGGGAGCCACAAGGCACTCGTCATGACCGAGGGCGTGCTCGCGTACCTGACCACGGACCAGGTAAAGGAACTGTCCAGCCTACTGTCAGCGGGGCCAGTCGCTTGGTGGATAACCGATGTGTATTCGCGGACGGCGATGCGCACGCTACGGCTGGTGATGAGAGGCCGGCTCGACAAGGCTGGTCTCGGGTTCGTAGCTCCCGCATCGGGTTTCAGGATGTTCCATGAGCACGGGGGTTGGCTACTCGATGAGGCAGCATCGGAGATGGAGATGGCCGCACGGTGGGGACGCATGCCAGCCTACCTTCGCGCGTTGACCGGACTTGCGAACAACCACGACTTCCAGAACTCGGGACGGGGCAACTGGGTGGCCATAGCGCGCCTGACCAAGGTTGCTTCTTTCAGCAAGTAAGACGATTGGCCTAACCCACAAATCGTCACGGAGCACACAACGGGGAACAGGAGCGCCGATGACCTCATCGGGAAAGTCGCATGACTCGTTCATCTCGGTAAGTCGGAATCCCGACATCGAAGCAGCTACCGCGACACTATCTTCCGCATTCTCGACAGATCCCGTGACCTGCTGGGCGATACCCCCGGACACACAAGAGCGAGGTCGGATACTCGATACATTCTTTGCGATGACCACTCAAAGGCTTCTCACTCAAGGTGGCATCGTCGCACACACACCCGGGTATCAAGGAGTGATCACTTGGTTGCCCGCCACATGCTCTCTTCCTTCGGAAGACGAATCCGCAGCTTTCTTGGACCTGTTGCAGGACAGTGTCGGGCCGTGCGGCCCCAGGGTGCGCATACTCATGGAAGAGCTTGACAGACGCCATCCTCAGGACCTTCCGCCGCATTTTTACGTGGTCTGTGCCGCGATAACTCCAGCTATGCAGAAGTCGGGACTTGTCAAGCGCGCCGAGGCGGGAATAAGGGAAAGGCTTAGGGCCGAAGGCACTGGTGGGTACACCGAAGCGTCCAGTCCGTCCAGCATGCTCCTGTGGCAATACATGGGAATGAAACGGATCGGCGACGAAATCAGACTCCCTGACGGCGGCCCATCACTGTATCCGCTCTACATGGATGCGTCAGACATCTGATCAACACGACGCATCGGCCCGCCGCTGTAGGTTGAACGAATGAGCGTTCAGACAGGTTCCGGCGAATGCTATTCATGCCACGGGCGAGATCGAGGAGAGGTCGGCCTCTCGATGCGAGACGTTGAGCGCGCCCGCAACACGGCATGGTGACGAACGCGGTGCGGCCACCAGAACCAGCGTCCCAGTAGTGTCGCAGCGGCGGGCATCATGAACGAGCGAACCACCAAGGTGTCGAACAACAAGCCGATCATGATTGTGGTGCCGATTTGGCCAACGACGCGCAGATCGCTCGTCACCATCGCGCCCATCGTGAACGCAAAAACGAGCCCGGCGGTGGTCACGACCGCCCCAGTGCTGCCCATCGATCGGATCATTCCCGTCTTAAGGCCCGCCCAAATTTCTTCCCGAAATCTTGCGACCAGTAAGAGGTTGTAATCCGATCCTACAGCCAGCATAACGATGATGGCCATTGCGAGCACGAGCCAATGCAGCGGCATATGCAACATGTGCTGCCAGATCAGCACCGACAATCCGAAAGAGGAGCCCAACGACAAGGCGACCGTCCCGACGATGACCGACGAGGCGACCACACTTCTGGTGATAGCGAGCATGATGACGAAGATCAGGCACAGCGACGCGGCCGCGGCAATCATTAGGTCGTACATCGAGCCGTCGTGCATGTCCTTGAAGGTCGACGCCGTGCCGGTCAGATAAATGTTGGCGCTGGCCAGTGGGGTTCCCTTGATTGCCTCGTCGGCAGCCTGCCTGATGCGGTCGATGTGTGAGATGCCCTCAGCCGTTGCAGGATTGCCCTTGTGGGTGATGATGAACCGCGCCGAGCTGCCGTCGGGCGACAGGAAAAGTTTCAGACCTCGCTGAAAGTCCGGATTGTCGAAAGCCTCGGGCGGAAGGTAGAAGAAATCGTCGTTTTTGGCACCGTCAAAGGCTTGTCCCATCGCGGTCGCGTTGCGCGTTAGCGCGTCCATCTGGGTGATCAACCCAGAGAAGGTGCTCGTCGCCGTCTGGGCCAGATCCTTGACAGTTTGCATTGCTGCGATCAACGGCGGTAACTGCACGAGCATCTGCGGCATGAGCCTGTCGAGTTGATCGGTACTGCGGGCCAAGTTGGTGACGTCCTGACTGAGGTTGTCGACGTCATCGATTCCGTCGAACAATGAACGAAGCGACCAACAGATCGGAATGTCGAAACAGTGACGCTCCCAATAGAAGTAGCTTCGCATGGGGCGCCACAAGTCGTCGAAATCAGAGATGTGGTTGCGCAACTGGTTGGCGTTGTCCTGCATTTGCCCTGTGTCCCCCGCCATGCCATGCGTCACGTTGGTGAGCTCTCTCGACAACCCTTCGATTTGCCACGAGATATCGATTATGCGTTGCAGCTCCTCGGTCATTTTTGACATGTCGCCCACGCGATCTCGCAGATATTTGAGATTTTCGATCGTCATGGCGCTTTGCGCGCTGAGCTGAAATGGAATAGAGCTGTGGTCGATCGGAGAGCCGAGCGGCCTAGTGATGCTTTGCACCCGCGCGATGCCAGGCGTGTGGAAGACCGCCCGGGCAACCCGGTCTAGAACGAGCATGTCGGTCGGGTTGCGCAGATCGTGATCGGCTTCGATCATCAGAAGTTCGGGCTCCATGCGGGCCGGTGAGAAGTGTCGGTCCGATGCTTGGAAACCGATGTTCGACGGAGTGTCGGCGGGCAAATAAAACCGACCGTCGTAGCCGGTCTGATAGCTCGGCAGGGCAACGAGTCCGATCATCGACACCAGCACCGCCGCAATGAATACCGGGGCGGGCCATCGGACAACGACAGTGCCGATCCGACGCCAGCGCCTTGTCTCTACCTTCCGTTTGGGCTCGAATGCTCCGAACCGGCTGGCGACGGCGATGACGGCTGGGGCGAGGGTCAGTGAGGCAGCAATCACCACGAGCACCGCGATGGAGCATGGCCACCCTAGTGTGTTGAAGACCGGAAGCCTGGTGAAACTCAGGCAGTACATCGCGCCGGCAACAGTCAGCCCCGATCCAATGATTACTTGGGCCGTCCCCCGAAACATAACGTAGTACGCGGCGTTTCGGTCCTGACCGGCCGCACGTGCTTCCTGATAGCGACCGATTAGGAAGATGATGTAATCGGTGGAAGCCGCGATCGCCAGTGCCACAAGCACATTGACAGCGAACGTGGACACGGCGATAACGTTGTCGTTGGTGAGAGTCGCAATCACACCTTCGGCCGCGAGCAGCTCGATGCCGACCGTAAACAGCACGAACACAGCAGTTGTCAGTGACCGATAGGTGATGAGTAGCAGGATCGCGATCACGATGATGGTGATGATCGTGATCTTCTCGAGGCTTTGGTCGCCATAGGTGCGGGTATCGCCATTCAGCGCGCCCGGGCCCGTCACGTAGGCCTTGATCCCCGGCGGCGGTGGCACGTTCTCTACAATGTGCTCAACAGCGGCGACGGAGTCGTCGGCCACCGCGCTGCTTTGATCACCGACGAGGTACAACTGAACATAGGCGGCTTTACCGTCGGTGCTCTGTGAACCCGCCGCCGTCAAACTGTCACCCCAGAAGTTCTCGACATGCTCGACGTGAGCTTTGTCTTCAGACAGTTTGGTGATCAGGGTGTCGTAGAACCGATGCGCGGTGTCACCCAGCTTATCTCGACCCTCCAGCATCACCATCGCCATGGTGTCCGAACTAAACTGCTGAAAATCTTTGCCGATTCGCTTCATGGCGATCAAGGACGGTGCATCGCGAGCGCTAAACGAGACACTATGCGTTCCAGCAACTTCGGCGAGCGGCGGCGTCACGGTATTCAGGACCACGGTGAGCGCTATCCAGAACAGAATGACCGGCAGCGCCAGCCACCGGATTATCCGGCCAGCAGCAATCAGTCGCCGGCCGTCAGGTTCGCCTCTCATGCGGACTTCACCAGGCAGCTGGTCGCGGCATTGTGCGACTCGACTGTAAGTTCATCGCGGACAACACCATTGACGGTGATACGGCAGCCCAGACGTTCACTGTCACCCTGGGCTACCACGTTGGCTACAACCGCACTGAGCGTCGTCTCGATCCGCATTGACCATGGTATCGTCACGTTATCGACTTCTTGAGGTTGGGCATTAGCATCAAGGTAATTGATGGTGGCTGTCGCGCCATTCGGGCCGAAGACCTCGTAGATAACATTTTTGGTATTGAAAGCAACAATTCCGTCAGCGCTGCTCCCGCCCGAAGCATGCTGATCTGAGCCGAAAATTTTATGCAGCCGCGAGACACTAACAGCTCCAACCGCTATCACGATGGCCATCACGATCGGAATCCAGATGCGTTTGATAAGGCCGGTCATTTCATCAGGGATTTCCGCCGGCCGCCCACAGGGTTGCATCTACAGTGTGGGACCAATGATTTCCTGACCTTGAGGGTTTCCGCTACCCGGGGTTTGGACCGGAACTTCTGAACGTGTCTGAGATTGTGCGTTTATCCATGTACCTTTAGGCCACCGCAGAGATTGACGCGGCGATCAACCAGACCCACCCGCTTCTGGCGATGCGCGCTTCTGTCCTTCAGCGAGAACTGGTCACAGGCCGATCGGGATTGGGGCGACACTGGTTCGCGTCTGCGCCTGGACATACCGCTGTTTATACCAGTGCTTGTCGCTGAACGGAAACGTTAGCTAGTGTACGAAGCCGGTACTCAGTGTTGTGCGCCCCAATCCCGATCGGCCTGTGACCAGTTCTCGCTGAAGGACAGAAGCGCGCATCGCCAGAAGCGGGTGGGTCTTC
>NZ_LZJG01000185.1:0-24454 GCF_001667785.1 Mycobacterium sp. E3247
CGTCGATCCAGCCAGGTGATCCGGTGAGACTTCACCTGGAGCTCTACCCGGAGCAGCTCAGGTACATCCCGGCCAACCTGGACGCCGCGCAATTTCACCGCCGCGCCGGGTTCCATCACCAGGCCTGAGCGATCCGACATCAGGGTCACTCGGCTATAGGGCCTCAAGTCCCTGTTGAACTGCGCGATGGTCAGCGCGACCGATCCGACGATGACGCCGAGGAGAACGAAGGTCCAGATCGCGGGGTGCAGGCCGGCTTCGCGGCGCTTCTTATTCTTTTCCATAGCCGCTACCCGGATAGGTGGAAGTTGCCGGACACTCCATAGGCGGCGAGCGCCACCGCCAGCGTCACCGCCATCGCCACGGTCAGTGAGGCGCGCACGGCGCGACCGACCGCCTCACCCACGCCGGCCGGACCGCCCGAAGCGTAGAAACCGTAGTAGGTGTGCACCAGCATGATCGCTGTGGCCGAGGCGATGACCTGGAGCAGGGACCAGATCAAGTCGAGTGGCTGCAGATAAGAGTGGAAGTAGTGCTCGTAGACACCGGGAGCCTGGCCGTACCCGAAGATGATGAGGCTGCGGGTGGCAAAGTATCCCGCCATCGCCGCCATACACCACAGCGGAATCGCGACGAGCACGCCCGCGACCACCCGGGTGGAGACCAGGTAGGGAACGACGCGGATGCTCATCGTCTCGAGCGCATCGATCTCCTCGTTGATCCGCATAGCGCCCAGCTGCGCGGTGGCGCCGGCGCCGACGGTGGCCGCCAGGCCGATGTCGGCGATGATCGGCGAGGCAATGCGCGTATTGATATAGGCGGATGCGAAGCCGCACAACGCCTGCACGCCAACATCGGATAACGATCGGAAGAGCTGGATGGCTACATATGAACCGGTGGCCATCGTCAAGATGACAACAATCACCACCGTGCCGCCGATGACGGCCAGCGCCCCGATACCCATGCTCATGCTGGCGATCAGGCGCATCATCTCCACTTTGTATCGGGCGATGGCTTCCCACACCGAGCCCAGGGCCCTGACGTAGAACGCGGTCTGGCTTCCGAGCTCGATCCACCTGTTGACGAAGGCACCCGCGGCGTTGCTCACCCGCGGCAGTCGACGTGCTGCTGGCGCGGCCGTCACATCGTCGCCTTCGTCGTGATCGCGAGCAAGATCCCGTTGATGATGAACAGTGCCAGGAACGTGTACACCACGGTTTCGTTCACCGCATTGCCGACACCTTGCGGACCGCCGCCAACGGTCATGCCCTTGTAACACGCAATGAGGCCCGCCACCACCCCGAATAATGCCGCCTTTGCGTAGGCCGTGATCGTCTCGGTAAGCCCGACAAGCAGCGTGAGGCTGGCCGCGAAGGTACCAGGGTTAACGTGCTGGAAGTAGACGGAGAACAGATAGTCAGCGACCAGGCTGACGATGGTCACAACACTGTTCAACACCAACCCGTTAAGCCCGAGCGCCAAAACCCTTGGCACCAGCAAACGTTGGACCGGGCTAATCCCCATCACTCGCATGGCGTCAATTTCTTCGCGGATGGTGCGAGCGCCCAGCTCGGCGCACATCGCAGTAGCGCCGGTACCGGCGATCACCAGCACCGTCGCAATCGGTCCGATGAACACGACGCTGGCCAGCGCGGCCCCGGTCCCGGATGCGTCGGCGGCGCCGATCTCGACCAGCAGGACGTTGATGATGAAGATCGGCAGCGTGCTCAGCGGGATCGCCAAGAAGACGGCGGGAAACATCGACACCCGCGCCACGAACCAAGACTGATGGATGAACTCACGCCACGCGAAGGGCGGCCGCACGAGCTGCACGAGGATGTCGAGCGACAACGCGAAGAAGGCGCCGACCTCGCGCAGCGGCTTCGCTTCAACGTCCCAGGTGGGCCGCACCCCCAGGGACGCCAACACCGCCATCGGAGATCTGACGGGAGCCGGATCCGACGCCGCCAAAGGCTCTGTGTTCGCCGTGTCTCTCACAACCATTAGTGCCCTCGTCGGTATCTAATCGCCACCGACATTGGACCGATCAATGCTCACCCAGCGGAAAGTCAAACCGCCCCCTTCCAATAGTGTGACAGGTAGCACAGCGGGACGGTACACCATGGCTTTCATGGAGGGCAACATACACCTCTCTTATTCGCGTCCATGCCGGATTGGTCGACGCCTGATAAACAACCACCGATTTGCTGCGACGGTTCCGACAAATTTAGTCTGAATGTGGCAACCGTTATCGAAATAGTCGGCCAGCGCCCCCCGGTCAAAGGCTCTCAGCTAGCCGTTCTTGCATGTGAGCCGCCCACTAGGCCAAGGTCTCGCGGCCCGGGCCAGCGTGGAGGCGCCCCCGCCCTCCAAGCGGATTGGAAGGGTTCGGCGGAGTTAAAGGCGACCCGTCACTATGATTGAACAATTTGCCATTCGGCAAATATTTCGCATATTCGGAAGACTTTTTGGACGAAAGTTGCCATACAGAATTTTCCACTAGAGCGCGCTTGGTCAATCTGGGCGGACATACACTTTAGAGAGCGTCGACAATTCTGTCTTACAATGCCCGCAGAGCGATCCAACAATAGAACGCCACCACGACAAATAGATCGCGATAAATGCTTCCACATCGCCGCCGAAAAGCAGCGCTCGTGTGGCGAGGTCGATCGCAGCGCGGCTGCATCAGACGACCAACGGCCGGGGCCTCGGGGAAGCCGGCTGACGTCCGCACTCGAAAACAGGCTATGAGCTGCAATTTTGCGAGACAACGACGACGCCATCATGGTTGATGGACGCGCCGCGGTGCATCCGCGGTCATCAACGTCATCGCGTATGCCATCTCAATATCCCCCAAATGCAACACCAGTAACCAATCGCTCCCAACCCACCGGGGGATCATTGCTGGCCGCGTCGCGTCGATGACCACTTGCGAACATATGACGCCTGCGGCTGCGTTACGACATCAAACCATCTATCTATTTATCTGATTTTCTAATTTGCACGATTCGGCGCGTTGCCGTCGAATTTGAAGCAATCTGTCGGGCGCCCAACCTCATCGGGATTACGGTTGCTGCCCAACGGTTGCCCACGGTTAGCTCGCCATGGAATCAACTTCCACCCACCCGGAGAGCAGCTGGACCGATCCCTGCTGCGCAGCAGGTCCGTTCTTCTACTGCGGCGTGCCACCCCGCCGTCAAGTGCTCCCTCAGCGTAGAAATCTTCGGCCAGCGCCGGAAAAGGCCGGTTTTCGCGCGCCCGTGCCGAGCCGTCCGGCTTGGCCATTGCCTCACTGGTGCTCCGTGCGTCGTAGTGTGCACTTGTGACCGCGAAGGGCCACGCATCCCGCGCACGTTCGTGGCGTGCCGACACTCCTGCAGACGAGGAGGAGGCGCGCGAACGGTTGCTGGCCGCGGCGGACGCTTGCTACGCCGAGAAAGGCCCAGTTCGCACGCGGATGAGCGACGTTGCGCAGCGCGCCGGCGTGCACCGCTCTACTGTGTACTACTACTTCCCGAACAAGGACGCACTGCTGGCAGCCTCGTTTGTGCGAGTGCTTGGCGTCACGGTGGAGCGCGTTTACCGATGCTGGCAAACGGACGAACCCTTCTTGGCTCAGCTCGTCGCGGCATGCCTGGTGGGCCAAGAGATCGCTCGCAGCTCACCGATAATGCGATCGCTGGTCGACGACCACCAAGCCCTCGGCGCTGCCTATCACGCGGCCGAGGGTTCTGAGTTGTGGCGAGCCAAGCTTGCTGACGCGCTGGTGCGGCGCCTCGAGGATGCCGCCGTTGCTGGTGAGATTCGCCGTGATCTTCCGGCGGAAACCCTGGCCCGCTGGATTGTCCGGGTCAGCTTCAGTCTCGTTGCCGAACCGGCCGACCCTGAAGACGGTGGTGACGAGGGCGTGCTGCGGAACCTACTTGGTGCTTCGTTGAAGCCTCGGCCCTAGCCCCGTCAGGCGCCCAACGGTGTTATGCCGGCTGGGCAGTCGCCGTTCGCCACCATCGTCCCGACCTTTCTCCGCGGCTCGTGCCGGGCCGAAACCGGCTAGGACACTGCTGGATTCGTGCCCTCGTTTTTCGCCGTTCCGAACGGGAGGACGGCCCCACCGAATGCTCGTACGCTCGCCGGTGACGAAGGAGCCAGATCGTCGGCTGATCACTAGCTCCGTCGGAAACGGAACGGCGATGCTGGTGGCGAAAACATCAGAGTATGGATAACCTTGTCTCGCTTAGCCATCACCGCGGTCTGTCGAGTAAGTTGCCGTCGGGCGGCCGTGACGGTGGCACATATCGTTTGGCGCGAGGTACGCGGCATTGCAGATCGAAACCTACTGAGGTGGGCTTGTGTTGAAGTCGTTCATCCACGCGTCCGCAGCCGGTGTGATCGCGGCAGGCCTCGCGGCGTGCTCGTCGTCGCCCGCCAATCTATCTTCGTCAGGGCGACTACCGGGGGGAACCGCGCAGGTGACGATCAACAATCGGACTCTCCCCGAGATCCACTCAGTCCAGTGCATTCTGCTCGGTTCACTAACGACGATCGCAACCGGCAACCCAGCCGCGGGCGTTAAAGCATTCGTCTCCAACAAGGATGCGCTCACTGCTAACTCCGTCAGCATCAATGACTTGGGCGGATTCACTGGCAGTTATGAGGCCGGCCTCGGCGGCAGGGCCGACGTGACCATGAACGATCAGACGTACACGATCCGTGGCAGTGCGGACGGGTTCAACACAGATAACCCCGGCCAGAGGACAACCGGCACCTTCACGATCAGAGTCGCCTGTTAGCGGCTAGCTGAAACCCCGTTGGTAACTGCGAGACATGCCTTTCGCCACAGCGTTTCGGGGGCGGCGCCGTTTTTGTCCGGCAGGTGCCGCGATGCATACCGGGCATCAGCCTGGCGGTGGCAGGTAGTTCCCCGCGGAATTCCGCAGCGGCCAAATGAGGCTGGGGCACAGTTCCTGGGCGGCCTGGCTTATCAGATACGTCGCCTGATACTCGCCGGAGTTGTTGAAGTCGGCTTTGACCTCACGCGCGATGCTGGCGTAGCTGTCACCTCGGGTGATCTTGTCGCAGATTCCGTGACCGTAGGCCAGGGCCGCATCGGCGTTGGCGAAGCCGTACCCAGGCCGAACAGTTACGTTTAGCAGGTACGCGACCGCGTCCGCGTCTGCAGCTGGGGCTGTTGCCACCGCGACAACGCTTGAAGCAACGAACGTAGCGACGGCGAGCTTAGCCCTAGTTTTCCCTTGCTTCATGACCGTCAAAGCGTAATATATCTATCTAATTTCTCCTAGTACCATTCCAAACCGCGACGTGTACACGGCGTTGCGCTCAGCTGGGGGTTCTGCGATGACGGTTCAGACAAGCAGGAGCCTGTACACGCGCTGTCGGCCGTTGCCTTTGCCCGTCCTTCTGATCGCCGCCACCCTGCTGGCCAGCCCCACCGCGCACGCCGACAATGACAACAACACGCTCATACCGAACAACAAACGATTCAACGACGGTGTCCTCGCCAACGTTTTCACAGTGCAGCACCATGCAGGCTGCACCAATGACGTCAGGCCCAACAAGCAACTGCAACTCGCAGCGCAGCGTCACGCCGAGGATCTGCTGAACAACCGCGCCCTCGATGGTGATACCGGCTCGGACGGATCAAACCCACAAGATCGCGCCAATGCGGCCGGCTACCAAGGTCAGGTGACCGAAACGGTGGCCATCAATCAGTCCATAGCAATCAGCGGCGTCGATCTGATCAACCGGTGGTATTACAACCCAGATGATCTAGCCATCATGTCCAACTGCGCCAACAGCCAAATGGGAGTTTGGTCGCTAAACAATCCAGGTCGTACCGTTGTCGTCGCCGTTTACGGCAAGCCAGCGCAGCCAGTCAACACCGAAGGCGAGAACATTCCGCCCGATCCCAGCCCCGACTATGACGCCAGCGACGAGCTCGAATTTGGCTTCAACTGGTTCCCCTGGATTCTCAGGGGCGTGTACCCGCCGCCTGGAAATCCACCGCAATAAGCAAGGCTCACACGTAATGATCAACACAGTCGGCTTCATTGGAGCGGGTCAGACGGGTGAGCCCGTCGTGCTGCGCCTGCTCGACGCCAACGGGCGCGCTATGCGGTTCCGCTGAGGACTTCAGATGCCGCTACCCGATCTGGTTCTCGTCCATGGTGGAGCGCATGCTGGCGACTGCTGGGATCTGACGGTCTCGGAATTGCGCCGCCAGGAACCAAAACTCCGCATCCTCGCGGTGGACCTTCCCGGTCGCGGCTCGAAGCCAGGTGACCTGACCGCAGCCACCATCGGCGCCTGGGTGGACTCCGTGGTCGCCGATATCGATGATGCGGGTTTTGGCGAAATCGTCATCGCTGGCCACTCGATGGCGGGGGTGACGGTACCCGGGGTGGTGGCCCGGCTGGGCTCTGCGCGCGTCCGTGAGATGGTTCTGGCGGCGGCGTTCGTGCCGCGTCAAGGCGAAGCGATCACGGACACGCTCGACGGTCCAATGGCATGGTTCGCTCGACGCGGCGTGGGGAAGCGAAAAGCGATGAAAATACCGGCTTTCCTTGCGCGCTATGCGTTCTGCAATGAGATGACCGAGAAGCAACGCCGGTTCATGATGGCACGGCTCTACCCCGAAACGATATCGATCGCGACTGAACCGGTGGACCGTAGTGACTTTCCGGCGAACGTATCCCGCACCTGGATCCTCACTACCCGCGATCGCGCGCTTTCCATCGCGTCCCAACGGCGAAGTATCGACGCCCTGGGCGGGGTCCACACCATCGTCGAGGTCGACTCATGCCATGACATGATGATCAGCCATCCGAATCGCACAGCGCAGGTCCTTCTCGACCGCTGCCGCCGATACGATGCCTCGGTCGGGTGAGCGCGTGTACTTCAGATCGAGCCCCGCAGGCTTGGCAGCACCGACTTTTGACTCGTGCTGGCGGCCGCGGTTGACCTGCCCCACCCGACGTACTTCGTTCCGCGGGGACGATTTGCATCAATGGAGCAGGCCACAGCCCTCAGGTTGTACCGCAGGGCGCAGTCCCGACGCCTGACGCGGACTGTAGGAGACAGCCGACGGCCCTTCAGCGTATGAATGCCACTTTGGGTCAGACGGCTTGACGATCTCGTCACCGATACACCAGACATCCATTTCCAGATCGTCGACGTAACGTACCGCGGAATAAGCTCACCCCACTTCGGCGGCATCCGCGAGGTCCAATGATCCGGCGGCTCACACACATGACCGTCTGCGTCGATGATCATCTGTTGTTCCTCCAATTGTGTTGACCTGACCATTCTCGAATGAGACCCACTTGCGTCGCAGAGGCAACGTGGTTGCCGCGCTCGTCGAAGAATCCGCCGACGCAGAACGCCCTGCCTTCCGAGGCACTCGGCGACAAATGATCGAAGCGCAACCACTGATCAATGCGGAAGGGGCGGTGAAACCACACAGAGTGATCGAGGGTGAACGTCTGAACGTCGTTGTGGGGCCCGATCTCGTGGGGGCTGAAGGAGCTCCTCAACAAAGTCAGGTCAGCGACACATATGGCGATGGCACTGTGGACCGCTTGAGGACCTTCGAAAGGTGTCGACGTTCGCACCCAGAGGCGCGGCAGCGTACCCTTGCCCGTTGTCGTAAGCGGCTTGCGCCCATTCGAATCCGGGCACCAGTCGACGTCCAGAGAAGACCATCGTCGATAGAATTCCGCCCAATCATCGGGAAAGGGACGCATGGCCGCGCCGGCCTTCGGCGGGCCGTCGACCGCTTCGGCAGCCAGTTGATGCTCGGGCCCAGTTTCCGGAGCGTGGAACGAGGCCTGCATGGAAAGAAGCTGCCGACCCTGCTGCTCGGCTATGACGTGCCGGTCGGAGAACGAGCGTGAGTCGCGCAAGCGTTCGACGCGAAAGTCGATCGGCGGCCCGATCAGCCCCGCGGAGAGAAAGTGCGACTGAACAGAGTGTGGGAGGCGTTTTTCCTCGACGGTCTTGGCCGCTGCCATCAGCGCCTGGCCTGCCAGCTGCCCGCCGAAGACCCGGGGCATACCGATATCGGGCGTGGTCCCTCGGTAGAAGTCGCTTGCGACGAATCGGACGTCGAGCAGGTCGATCAAGGATGCGACACTGGCGACCATCAACAGCCCTCTTGGAGCGGGCTGCGACTTCCGACCGGCGTCCGCGATGTCCGGCGCTCGTGTGCAAGTCGCAATACGGCGGCGGCTTGTTCGGCTGGGATGAGGGCGAGGACCCCGCAAAGGTTCGACAGCGGTGTCTTCTTGACCCGGCGAACGGACGCGACCGCGCTTTTGTTGGGCGTGCCTCGTGTCTGGGTACGCAGAGCTGCCATGGCAATCCCTGTCTATCTAGGCCACTCTTCTGGGCCGTTGACTGCCCGAGAATTTCCGTCCGCTTCCCGGTGACCATTTCGCGATACAAATCTACTATAGAGCAGAAATTCGAGTACACCGGCGCGCTCAAAATCAAGGACCGAGGCACTGCAGGCTGCTGTGACACTTCACACGCAGCACCACGGGCCTGGCACAATCGCCAAGCACACGAACGGCTTTCGTCAAGTCCTTGTTCGCGCCCTTCGCTTCGACCGTTACCGAACACATCCACCTTCTTGGGAGGGCCCCGCGCTGGGCGCGATACCGTCGATGAGGCAGCGACGCGAACCCGACCGGGTTCAACCCGTAGTTGATGCCCATCCTGGCATTTTCCACGCGGTAGTTGTCCATGCTCAGGCCCGGAATAAGCGACAGGGTCAGAAAGCCTTGCGTAATGGTTGCGCCGTAGGGACTTTCAGTTTCCACGCGCTCCACATCGACGTGGATCCACTGGTGGTCCCTGGTCACATCGGCGAACTCGTCGATACGCGACTGCTCCACGTCGAACCACCGGCTGACGCCGAGTTCGGCCCCTGTCGCCTCGACCGCGTCGTCGACCGACCGAATGACTTCATTTCACTCCCGCCAGACGGCGAATACAGATATCTATTTTACGGTATACTCTGACGGCGAATCAGGACGACCCATCGGGGCCAGTCCGAGAACCTTTCGGGAGACACATGACGCCGACGACGTCGCGCGCCGCCATAGTGGCCGCCGCCCGCACCCCTATCGGTACCGCCCGCAGAGGGACGCTAATCCACATGCCTGCCGTTGAGTTGGCGAAACCGGTGGTCGCCGCGGCCATCGAACGATCAGGACTTGATGCCGCCGAGTTCGACGACCTGGTGCTCGCCGAGAGCCTGCAGGGCGGCGGAGACAGCGCCCGCTACGTCGCCGTCGACCTGGGCCTGATCGGCATTCCCGGGATGGCGGTCAACCGGCAATGCGCGTCGAGTCTTTCTGCGGTCGCGGTGGCCGCAGGGCAGATCGCGGCCGGAATGAGGCGAGCGATCCTGGCCGGCGGGATGGAATCGTGTTCGACAACACCGCTGCTGCGCAAACGCAAACCGTTCACCACTGGTAAGTCCCCGGAGGACTACGAGGACCCCTGGTCCCCGCTGTCACACCCGCCGACGCCGGACGCGCCGGCCCTCGACATGTCAATCACGGTGGCACACAACTGCGCAGTGCAGTACGGCCTCTCGCGTCAGGACCAAGACGAGTGGGCGCTGCGCAGCCACCAGCGCGCGGTGAAGGCCATCGACGCCGGTTCCTTCGTCGACGAGATCGTGCCGCTGCGAGTTCCGCAGGCCGACGGGTCATCGGTCACCTTCGCCCAGGACGAACACCCGCGCCGCGACACCACTCTGGAGGCCTTGTCCGGACTGAAGGTGCTGCATCCCGAGATCGAGGGGTTCACGGTGACTGCAGGAAATTCCTCGGGGCTCAACGATGCGGCGGCGATGGTCGCACTGGCCAGACCAGACACTGACAAGGACGTCTTGGCCAACGTGCTGGCGTGGACCTCGGTCGGCGTGCCGCCGAATCGGACTGGGAGCGGACCGATCTCGGCCATCCCCAAAGCGCTGGAGTTAGCGGGCCGCAAACTAGGAGACGTGGCGCTGTTCGAGATCAACGAGGCGTTCGCCGCCCAGGCGGTGGCATGCACACGTGAACTGGGCCTCGACGAGGACATCGTCAATGTTTACGGATCCGGCATCAGCCTGGGCCATCCTATCGCCGCGACCGGCGCGCGGATGTTGACGTCGGTGATCTACGAGCTCCGCCGCCGCGGTGGCGGAATCGGCGTGATGTCGATGTGTGCGGGCGGCGGAATGGGGTCGGCAATGGTTATCGAGGTGGCATGACATGCCTCAACTCATCGCAGACAATCTCTTTCGGGTCGACGGCGAACGTGCCGTGCTCCAAGGGTCACGACGGTGGTCCACCCTCATGGTGAAATTCCCGGCGGAGCGCCCGGAGCTGTTCGACGCCAATCCCGATGTTCAGGCAGACATCGAGTCCAGCGAGTAACCGCTTTTCGACGACTCGCAGTCGACGTATGGCAAGATGCCCCGGACACCCCAGCGACGCGTCCCGCCCAATATCTAAGTGCCCTTTCTGGGAGGGCTCGGTTGCGGACGTAGTCCGAGCCAACATGTTTCTCAATCGCTGGCGGGCAGCGGTTTTGCCTCTTTGAGTGCCAGCGGAGTGTCACCGACACTCAACGCCCCGACTCCGGCCTTGGTCACCAGCACTTCGGCGCCAGTGTCGTCGACGTAGCGTTTGCCCATCGTGCTGCCCCCGGCGAAAGCAGGATCCAGGTCGGCATGGGGTGACTTCTCAGCGTCCAGGGGCACCATCGGCTCTCCCCCGCACCGCAAGTCATCGAGGCTGTCGGCGGACCGCACGACGATGACCTGCGTGTCGCATACCTGGCTCTGCAGACGGGTTCCGTTCTTGATCATCTTCAGCTCCTTGGTTTTTGGTGACTAATGTTGTTCGGCCACAGTGTGCAGACTTTCAACGACTTCGCGGCGGAGTACCTTGCCTGTCGCGGTTGTCGGCAAACCATCGCGGATGACTATGCGGTCAGGAGTGCGTGACCCCCGTAGCGTTTTGCGAACGAACTCGCGCAGCTCTTCAACATCCGGTTCGGCGCCCGGCTCGGGCACCACGATTGCGACGATGATCTGCCCCCACTGCGGGTCGTCGATGCCGACCACCACCACCTCGTGGACGTCGGGATGCTCCACGAGCACGTCCTCCACCTCCGCAGGGGCAATGTTCTCACCACCGCGGATGATCGTGTCGTCGGATCGGCCACCGATGAACAGATAGCCTTCGTCATCGAGCATCGCGGTGTCCCTGGTGGGGAACCAGCCGTCGGCGTCGAGCACTGAACCGATTCCCGTGTATCGGCCTGATACCTGGGGCCCCCGTACGAACAACTCCCCCGTTTGACCGGGCGGGAGTACAGTGCCCGTCTCATCACGGATCTGGACCTCGATGCCGGGCACCGGCCTGCCGACTGAACCGAGCCGGCGCGCCACGGCCTCCTCGGTCGAGCCGTGTGCCGTGCGGTGGTCCTTCGGCGTGAGAACAGCGATGGTAGAGCTTGTTTCGGTGAGTCCGTACGCGTTGACGAGCCCCACGTGAGGCAGCAGCGCGATGGTCTTACGGACCAGCGGTAGGCCCACTTTCGATCCTCCGTACGCGAGAGTGCGCAGCGTCGGGAGATCCGTCGGGCTGGCCTGTAACTCGGCGATGATGCGGTCGAGCATCGTCGGCACCACCGTCGCAGTCGTCACTCGCTCGTCGCGCACCAACTGTGCCCACTCCCGCGGATCGAACTTGCGTAGGTAGACGATCCGTCGGCCTGCGTAAAGGTTCGACAGTGCCGCACCAATGCCGGCGATGTGATAGGGCGGCACACACACCAGGGCCGCGTCGTCGGCGTCAGCGGAACCGAATTCGACTGTGCCCGTGACGTAACCGGTCAGGTTGTTGTGTGTCAGCTCCACAGCCTTCGGCGCAGATGTGGTACCTGAGGTGAACAAGACGATTGCCACATCATCAGGATCGGCGAACTCCTCGACCGGTTCGCCCGCACGAGCGGCTTCGGTGAACTCCTTGGACGTCATCACGCGTCTACCCGCGTCGGCGACCAGTTCGGCGTACTCCGGGTCCGCGATTACCAGCGGCGCCGGCAGGCGCCCGATCAACTGGTGCAAACTCTCGGCGCTCAGACGGTAGTTCAGGGGTGTGAACGGAATGGCCGCTCGCGCGGACGAGAAGATCAACGACGGCAGCATGTGCCCGCCCGTGCCGACGTATGCCACGTGCTGAGCGCCGGAGCTGCGGACGACTCCAGCTCCCCCGCTCGCGAGCTGACTCAACTCCGACGCGGTCAGCCGGGCGCCACGATCGACTACGGCGAGACGATCGGGATCGCCGGAAACGGCCATCTCCAGCAGCAGTGCAATGCTCAAATCCCGGGGCCTTTCTCGAATCCGATATATAGTTATATACTTACTGTCCGCCGGAGTCCAACCAGCGATTCGAGGAGCACCACGAGCAGCACGCTGGGTACCGCAATCATCGGCATCGGGCTCCATCCCTTCGGCCGCTACGAGGACCGGGGCGCAGTTCCGATCGGCCGCGCGCTTGCGATCGAGGGCAGATCGACCCACGTCATGCTGGGCCAACCTGGGCCGAGCGCGGAGGCGATCCGGGCGTTCATCCACAGATGGGCTCCTAATTGTTTAGGTGTCTATGACTTAGGAGCGGTAAGAGGCTAATTGCTGTTCGCCGAAAGGAAGACCATGGCACGCGTCGACGAAGCGGTCCCGACACGCGAAAGGCTCGATGAGGACGACCACGACCTATTGACGTTCGGGGAGGCAGGCGAGCGGCTTCACTTGGAGACCGCAGCCGCCGAGCATGACGTTGGACATCTCGAGCAGTCCAGCGCAGATCACGACCCCTCGAAAGGCCGAGCCCGCCTGAAAGCGCTCCGCATGGCAGCGCGATGCAATTCGACGCACCGGATCAACCACGAGAACTTCCAGGAGTTTTTCGGCAAACCCGGTAAGGCCAGGCGCAGCCTACCCTGCACCCAGGCTGCCAATTGACGGTCGTATACCCCGGATGGTTGGTGAACGGCCGGCCGGTTTTGATGTTCCTCTTCATGAGGCGACCCGACGACACGGTGATCGGATACCCCATGACCGGCACCCCACGTGACGGAGCCATCGAGTTCACGACCTATCGCAAGGCCGCGAAGGCGCGCTATCTGGCCGCGGACGAACGCGTCTGCGTTGTCATTGTCAACGACGACGATCCCGCCGAGGGCGTTGCCTTATGGGGCCGTAGCCGCCTGATCGATCCAGCCGCGTTCATTCCCGCACGACCTGAAGTGGGCCCGACAGACGTACCCGATGCCGTGATCGACACCGTTCGCGAGCGTTTGGAAGACGGTAAGCGGGTCGTGTTCCGAATCGAAGTCGATCATTCCCGACCCTCGCGGAGGGTGGTCGCCGCCAATGCCGAAGCGTGATATCCGCATGGACGCGGAGGAGATCGACGAATTCCTGTCGCGCTGCGAAGTCATGGCGGTCGGCACCGTCGACGCCGAGGGCTGGCCGACGGCCACCCTCACTCATAGTGAGTTCCGCACCACAGCGCTGCTGCTGCGGTTGGACCCGACTGATCCCGTCGCGGTAAATGCCATTGCGCGCCAACAGCTCTGCTGTGTCGCCGATGAGCATTCGAGCTACTACGAGATTCGGGGTGTAATAGTGCACGGCCAGCCAAACTTCGTCGACGAAGGTGTTCGTGTCGACATCGAGCGAAGCACGGGTTTCGATTTCGGAAAACTCCAGCGGGGCGAGTCGTAGTGAGCCGAGTGAGACAGGGGCCAGGTTCCGGGCGTCCTACGCGATAACCGAGCGTATGAATGCCAATCTGGGTCAGACGGCTCGATCGCTAGCGCATCGCCTCCGCGAGACGTCTCCATTCATCACGCGGCAAGGCATTCGCATCATGTGACACGAATTGTATGCACACGTGGTCGACTCGGGCTGAGAGATGCTCACGCACCCTGCCTAGTCGGTTGAGAGACGCGGCCCTCCAATCGCTCTCCCGATCTAGTTTTGTGCGCCGGCCCCGAGGCTTTCTCCTGCTGGACGGCGGGCGCGACCTCTTATAGATAACTGTTTAGCTGATCAGACGACTGATCCAAGCCGGTTGACCCGAAGGGGGTGACGTAGTGTCGGCCTCCCTCAACGACGTTGTGAACCGTGGCGACTACGTGTCGCAGGTCGCGATCTTCCGCGAGGATCTCCGACAGTCTCTACGCACGCTCGACTGCGCCGATTACTGGCGGACCGCCGCGTACGCGACCGCCGAGACCGGGCTCGAACACGATGCAGCCGTGATGGCACGGTTGCACGCTGATGGCTGGAATCGATACGGCTGGCCCGAGGCGGCTGGCGGCTTGGGCGGCAACGAGATTCACCGCGCCGTCCTCTACGAGGAGCTCGCGAACGCGATGCTGCCCATCCCGGCGCAGGCGTGGACGTTGGAGGTGATGGGGCCGGCGATCCTGAAGTTCGCCCCACACCTGGCACGTGAGTACCTGCCCCGCTGTCTCGACGGCTCCGAATGGTGGGGACAGGGCTTCTCCGAGCCGGAGTCCGGCAGCGATCTGGCCTCCCTGCAGACGCGGGCAACCGACGACGGCTCGGGTTGGTTCATAGTCAACGGTCAGAAGATCTGGACCAGTCACGGCGGCACGGCCAAGCGGCTCTGCGTCCTCGTCCGCACCGAGTCACCAGAGAGCAGACACCGCGGCCTGACGATGATGCTCATAGACACGGATGCACCGGGCGTCACGGTGCATCCGATCGCGTTGGCCAGCGGGCGGCGCGAACTCGCCGAGGTCTTCTTCGACGATGTCCGCGTGCCACCGGAACGGCTGGTCGGTGAGATCGGCGCCGGCTGGGCCGTGACGATGTTCCTGATGCAGTACGAGCGCGGCATGTACGGCTATGCCGCGCTGAACAATATGTTGATGGAGTTGGGACGGCTGCGCGAATACATGGTGACCCGTGGAGCGGGTTCGGCCCAGCGAGAGCGGTTCGCGCGCGTGTACGTCGAGGTCATCGCGGCGCAGGCCCGTGCCGCCACCTCCGTGCGCAAGCTGGCTGCCGGCGAGTCCGTAGACTCCGAGAGCAGCATCGACAAACTGCTCTGCAGCGAAGCCGAGCGCGCGGTGTACGACCTGATCCTCGACCTCACGCGAGACCACATGATGGTCGGCACCGGGAGCGGCCCTGACGAGCTCGACACCGCACGCGCGAAGTGGTGGTACTCGCGGGCCGCCACGGTCATGGGCGGCACGGCTGGGGTTCAGCGTGGGATCATCGCCGACCACATTCTCGGGTTGCCGAAGGAAAGCCGCGCATCGTGACCATGCGCACGCGAGGAGCGACTCCAACCGACGAATCGTGGCCCATGATCGAAGAGGCGGTGTTCCGCCTGTTCGACGAAGTCGCGGCCAAGCAGGACCACGTGGCGATCGATCCGCTGCTGGCCGAGCTCGGTTGGTCGGAGATCGAGTCCGAATCCCCGGTAGATGCGTGTGCGCTGTTGTTCCGGGCACAGGGGCGCACGCTCGCGCTGACCGATGCTCTGGACCGCGTCATGCTGGCCGAACTGGCTGCGTTGGCGGATCCGCCACTCGATGCCGTCGTGCTGCCTGCGCTGTCCCAAGGTTCCACGCCCAGTTCGAACGAGGGCCAGGTGAAGGGCATCCTGCTCGGTGTCCCGCGCGGCCGTGTCCTGGTTCCGATCTCTGGGGGGATGGGAACGGCCTCTGTCACCGTCGTCGATGCCGACCAGCTGCGGAGCGAACGGCTCGACACATTCGACGCAAGTGTGATCTGGAGTCGCGTCGAGGGGGCCGCCAACGGCGACCTGACCGATGCGTCAACGGAGTGGGGCCGCGCGATCGCGGCGGCGCATCGCTCGCTGGCCACCGAACTCGTGGCGTTGGCAGACCAGGCCCTGCACATCGCCGTTGAACACGTCAGCGTCCGGGTCCAGTTGGGTTCGCCGATCGGCTCGCGCCAGTCCGCGCTCCATGCCCTAGCGGCTGCTGCGGCCAAATTGGAAGGCGCGCGAACACTTCTCGACGACTCGCGGCGATACGGCGGGGCGTTGTCGGCCCAGGCCGCAAAAGTTGCAGCAGGTCGGGCACACCGCGACGTGGCCGACGCCGTCTTGCAGGTGTGCGGGGCGGCCGGTTTGACCGCCGAACATGACCTCCATCGATACGTGAAGCGAGGCTTTCAGACCGATGCGCTGTGCGGCTCCTACTTGCAACTGGAGTCGCTGCTGGCCGACCGCCTGTTCAACACATATGCACCCGGACGCACACTTCCTGCGATCATCAACCTGGACTGAGGAATCGGTACGCCGCAGCATTTTCGATGAAGTAGGTGAAGTAGATGACGACTTCCGCGCCACCGCGCGGGAATTCTTCGAGCGGTTGAGCCTTCCCTATGTGGAGAAGTCGGACCGACGCGGCTAAGTCAGCTGTGATCGACGGAAAGTACGGCAGACTCGGTGTGAAGGATTTCCGGTTCAACCAGATCATCTCCGAGCAGATGTGCACGAAGGACCTGATGGGCCGGGCGATGCGGTGCCAGAAATGAGCTTGATCACTGGGTGGGCGCGTAACTCGGTTTATGCAGCCCCGTTCGGCTAACCTACAAATAATTAGTTGATTACCACTATCGGTGGAAGGATCGATATGGAGCTCACCAGCCTTCGTGAGCCGAAGATGGCGGATCGCGTGGCCACCGTGCTGCGCAGGATGTTCATCCGTGGCGAGATCGCCGAAGGGACGATGCTTCCGTCGGAGTCAGAACTGATGGAGCGGTTCGGCGTGTCAAGACCGACGCTGCGCGAGGCATTCCGCGTTCTCGAGTCGGAATCGCTCATCGTCGTCCAGCGTGGCGTACGTGGCGGCGCCAGGGTCACCCGACCGCGACGCGAGACGCTTGCCCGTTACGCCGGACTGATTCTCGAGTACGAAGGCGTCACGCTCAAAGACGTCTACGACGCGCGAATGGCTCTCGAGACGCCAATGGTGGTGCAGCTGGCCAAACAGCGCAACGCAAGAGTAATCGCGGACTTGGAGCAGATCGTCGAAGCCGAGGAGCAATTGAAACCAGGCAGCGATGCCGTGGTCCAACTGACAGACTTCCACGTCGCAATCGCACGGCTGTCGGGCAACAAGACCTTGCAGATCGTCAGCGACATGTTGCATCACATCATCGTGAACGCAAACCGCTCGTTACAGCCCACGGAAGGTGCTCGCGCAGAGCAGGCGATCCGCCGATCGGCAAAGACGCACCGCATGGCGCTGGAGCTGATCAAAGCCGGGGATGCTGAGCAGGTCGGCGAGCTGTGGAAAAAGCACTTACGCAAGACGGAGGAGTTTGTGCTGTCGGGTTCGGAATTATCCACCGTCGTCGACCTTCTCGACTGACAGCACCAACACATAGACTCGTTCCTCAACGACGCCGTTGGCGTCGGCGGGGCTCGAATTGGCCGCATGCGCGACGGTGAACACTGGCGGCGCGCCGATGCGAACCGCGTCGGTGCGGGTGGACTATCTGTGTCCCTTCTACTGCCAGCGACCGGTCCCGCTACAAAGCAGTGCCGCTGCGAATCGGGCGCGGCACCGCCGTCGCCGCCGCACGCGCGATCGGGGGACGGCAAGCCTGCGCCGGCGGCACGCGTCACCGCCTACCGCTAGCGGCTACTTCTTGGTTCGAGCGCGGAATGCGGCGACTCGCTCCTTGAACTCTGGTGTCGAGAACGACGTCAGTTTCTCCGCGAACGCGTACTCCAGTACATCTTGTGCAGCCGGGCAAGGTGCATGTTCAGTGCCACCTTCGACGACCTCAAAGTTCGCGGCGGCAGTGCGGCGAACCGCTCGCCAAGCGCCAGCGCCTCGTCGGGCACCGCGTCGTCATCGGCGTCGAGCGCCTTCCAGTTCGTGGCGAACACGTGGTGCACGTCCTCGGTGACGGAGTTGAGCGCTTCCCGCCGATTGATGCTCACGATGTGGACGCTGCGCCGCGCTTCTCCACAGAAGCCATGGGACATAGGGCCTCGCTCCTGCGCGACGGGGCCCGCCGCGATCGCAGATCCAATGCGATATATAGTTATAGCATTTGACCCGCATGTCCGTGTCAGCGGGCGAGAGGAGCCGTGACACGGCGCGCGCAGAGCTGGAGAAACGACTACGGCACACCGGCCGGCTATGCGCGTCGGCTCGGCCGGATGCCCCAGACTGCTGCCGATCCGTGGGACCTGGCGATCGGCAATTTATGACAGGTTCAGTCCACACAAAAGGAGAATTAGTGACAGTCGAAAAATTCAACGGTGCGTCTGCGATCGTCAGCGGAGGCGCGGGCGGCCTCGGTGAGGCCACGGTGCGGCGATTGCACGCCGAAGGCCTCGGCGTGGTGATCGCCGACCTGGCCGCCGACAAGGGCAAGGCGCTCGCCGACGAGTTGGGCAGCCGCGCGAGTTTCGTCAGTACCGATGTGACGAGCGAAGACTCGGTCGAGGAAGCGATCGAACAGGCCAATCAACTGGGTCGTCTGCGGTATGCCGTCGTCGCCCACGGTGGATTCGGCGTCGCTCAACGCATCGTGCAGCGCGACGGCAGCCCGGCTGATCTTGCGGGGTTCACCAAGACCATCGATCTCTATCTCAGCGGGACTTACAACGTCGCTCGGCTCGTCGCCGCTTCCATCGCAGCTGCGGAACCCCAGGCCGACGGCGAACGAGGCGCATTGGTGCTCACGGCGTCCATCGCCGGTTACGAGGGCCAGATCGGTCAAACCGCTTACGCTGCGGCAAAAGGCGGTGTGATCGGATTGACGATCGCCGCCGCGCGCGACCTCAGTGCCGCCGGCATTCGGGTCAACACCATCGCACCCGGGACCATGAAGACGCCGATCATGGAGTCGGTCGGAGAAGAGGCCATCGCCAAGTTCGCCGCCAACGTGCCATTCCCCAAACGGCTCGGCACGCCCGCGGAATTCGCCGATGCTGCGGTCTTCCTGCTGACGAACGGGTATGTCAACGGCGAAGTGATGCGTCTCGACGGCGCACAACGGTTTACTCCGCGTTGAGTAGCAGCTCACACCGGCCAAGCACGCTGAAATCTTGTGTCAGCAAGCGCTTTTGACGGAGCACGTTCCGATCCTGCCCAATCCTTTCTTTAGCCCGCGAAGAATGGCCGACGCGAACGACAGTGGCGCAGGGCGGACAGCTCATTGGGTTGGTCAGCCGCGGCGCCTACCCATGTCAGAAACGGGCGCCCCGACGCAAGGATGCATAAGGTCACCCAATTGACTATGGCAGTCAACTGTCATAACGTGTCCGCCGTGGCCAAAAACGTGCTCGTCGTGCTGAGCAATCCGATCGCTGATGAGGACGATGCCTTCAACAAGTGGTACGACAACACGGGCATACCCCAGGTCCTTGATGTACCCGGAGTGGTTGCGGCGCAACGATATGCGATCTCGGAGGTCAACGTTCCCGATGATCAGGAATTGCCCGCCGTGCTGCCACCCCCGACTCACCGGTACCTGGTGATCTATGAACTAGACCGGGAACCCGAACAAGTGATGCAGGAATTCCTTGCAAGGTCGATGGCAGGAAAGTTCACCCTCGGCGAGTCGCTGGACCTGGGCACCATCTCGCTCACCGGGTGGACACCGGTCGGTAAGCGCCGGCTCGCGAAATTGTAGGACGCCCGAGCGAGATCCTCGATATCTTGCACACCGAACGAGTCTCCCGACGGTTTAATCCGACGCGATCCCGTCGACCTGCCGCCTGAGGCCTCATAATACCGGCAGTCAGCGGAGCGTTTCCCGCCGACCTTGCCACGATGAACGATCAAGACCGTCAAGAGCTGTGGGCGACGAATGGGAGGAGAAGGGCCAGTGCTACCGAAACCATTGGGTCTCAGTGCATAATCTCGAACCGTGGGAGGACCTGGCTAAGTTCCTCCATCACGCAGCGCTCGCGCATACGCGCTGAAGTGCCTGTCGGCCCGCCCCGAGCTCGGTACGATTAGGGCATCACTGATTGCCGTCCCCCGAAAAGGATGACCATGGCAAGCGACGATGAGGCAGGCGCCGTCCCATCACGCGAAAAGCTCGACGAGGACGACCACGACCTATTGACTTTTGGAGAAGCAGGCGAGCGGCTTCGCCTCGAGATCGCGGCGGTCGAGCGTGACGTCGTGCATCTCGAGCGGACCGGCTCCGCGGACGGCCTGCCGAAGGCTCGAGCGCGTTTGGCCGCGCTTCGCGCGGCAGCGAAACGCAATTCGGCACACCCCATAAACGACGAGAACTTCGAAAAGTTCTTCGGGTACGCCGGCAAAGCTAAGCGCAACCTGCCGCACATCCACCCGACCAATTGACAAGTGAGTTATCCGGAGCGGTGGATGGCTGGCCGGCCCGTTCCCCCGGCGTTGCACTAGCCGTTGCAGTCGGCTCACACAAATACGTGACTTGTACCGGTAATCATTAATCCAGCCAGCTCCGGATCCCCGCTGACTACTGATCGCTGGAGCCATGGCATTGGCTCCCTGCGGGCAGTCGAGAGCGCAGATCGCCGTTTCGCCAACACGTTTCAACGTGAGAAATGGGTATCAAACCACTCGCCGTCGGGCGGGCCATCGAGATCCTGAGACCGGAGTCGATCCTCCCGCGTCGTGAATCCGCGGACAGCTATACATTTATATGATTACTGCAACCTGTGCTATAACGGACGCATGCCCTCCATCAAGCCTTTCCGTATTTTGGTTCCTGATGCCGCACTCGACGATCTGAAGGCGCGGCTGGAGCGAACCCGTTGGCCGGAGGCCGAATGCGTCGAGGACTGGAGCCAGGGCATGCCGCTCGCTTACACCCGCGAGTTGGCTGCGTACTGGGCGAACGAATACGACTGGCGCGCACGCGAGTCGGCTTTGAATAGGTTCGATCACTGCACCACCGAAATCGACGGCCTGGAGATTCATTTCATTCATCAGCGCTCCCCGCGCAGCGACGCGCTGCCGCTGGTGATCACCCACGGTTGGCCTGGATCAATCGTTGAGTTCCACAAGGTGATCGAACCACTGACGGAAATGGGATTCCACGTGGTGTGCCCGTCGTTACCCGGTTTTGGCTTCTCAGGCAAGCCCACGAATACCGGTTGGGGCATCGAGAAGATCGCCACCGCGTGGGATACGCTGATGGGCCGTCTGGGATACGAGCGGTACGGGGCGCAGGGCGGCGACTGGGGCGCCGCCGTGACCACACAGCTGGGCCGTGCCGGCGGAAGATGCGTCGCCATTCACCTCAACATGCCGGTCAGCTTTCCGCCGGCGGACATGGGCCAGCCGACTGACGAAGAGCAACAGGCGCTAGACAGCCTCGCCTACTATCAGCGCTGGGACTCAGGCTATTCGAGCCAACAGGCAACCAGGCCGCAGACCCTCGGCTACGGTCTTGTGGACTCACCGGTCGGGCAGATGGCGTGGATCGTTGAGAAGTTCTGGCGTTGGATGGACTGCGACGGCCACCCGGAGAACGTGCTGACACGCGACGAGCTCCTCGACAACGTGATGCTGTACTGGACGACCGCGTCGGCGGCGTCGTCGGCCCGCCTGTATTGGGAGAGTTTCTTCTCCACCTTCGGCGGTCAATTCGATCGCGTAGAGGTACCCACCGGCATCGCGGCATTTCCGAAGGAAGTATTCAAGACGCCCCGTAGTTGGTGCGAGCCCAACTACAACATCACGCATTGGACGTCCATGCCGCGCGGCGGTCACTTCGCCGCGTTCGAGCAGCCCGAGCTCTTCGTCGACGACGTGACGTCATTCTTCGCTACGGTGCGAAAGAGCTGAAATATCGGGCTGGTTGGTCAACCCGCGATGGCGTCAAACTCAGTGCCGAGTGCAAGGATGTCGGGTCGGTGTCGAGGTTCGACCGCACAGGCCGGTGCGCGATTTTGCGTCCGCTCACCGCGGTTGCGATACGGGGAGTCGCGGCTTCACCACCCGTCGTGATCGATGGCATGCTCGCCGCGGCTGGATTCACTGTGGTGCAGCAGATTTCGACAACGAAATCTCGACCTCGTCAGCGAAGCGCGCCATGCCGCAGCCCGACTCCGGTACTCAGCTTGGGCAGCTGCTCGGCATCCGCGCAACCGGGCGCCGCTCTTCTACCCCGGCTCACCATGCCAATCCGCATGATGGGTGTGGGCCGATGTGGACACCTATTCGGCAGCGAACTCCATCATCACGCCCCGATTGTCGGCGGGCATAATCGCGAGAGTGTCGGTCTGGTCGCCCGGAGCTAGCTCGACACCGTGGCCGGCGAAATGGGCTGCGGCCGCACCGAGATCATGAACTCCGAAGACAACCGACCGCACACCATCGCCCCACCGTCGCAGGTGACGGTCGATGACACCGGCGCCGGTCGGGCTGATCAACTCGACCACAGTGTCCGCCAACTGAAAACCTGTCACCCTTCCGGCGATGAACGGACGGTCTTCCTCGTAGAGTTCGTCGATGACGAATGTGTCCCGAAAAAAGGCCAGTCCAGCGCCGTGGTCAGCGACGGCCACGCTGTAGCGCTTCAGACCGGTGTACCCGATCGGATGATCGCGCCGCCAATAGTCGGCCGACTTGAGGGGTTCCTTCCAATCGAAGCGCTCGTTGTGGAAACTGTGGTCGTAGAACTCGAACGCAATTCCCATGCATGGCTCCGGTTCGGTGTGAAAAGCCATCCCGATGTCTCTGATCAAGCCCACACCGCGGGCGGCAAGCTGGTGACGGGTGGCACTCAGATCGTGCACCTGGTATTCGATCCCCACGTAGTGGGGGCCATATCTGCCGTTGAGCAGAAAATGTTCCGGTACAAAGAGCTCGAAGAGCACGCCACCAACGTAGACGAGCACGGCATGCCAATGGGGTGCCGGTATGTCGTACACGTACTGCGCGCCCAAGACATCGGTGAAGTGTGCCATGGTGAGCTCGAGGTCCCGCGCAGCAATGTTGATGTGCTGCATCTCCAGGCATTGGATCGATCCATGTGTGGCAGCGATCCGGCCGTCCTGCTCCGCGGCAGGCGACGCGCCAGTATTTCGCTGGGTCACCATCAGATCGGCAGCGCAGCGCCTGGGATCCTACCGACCTCGTGCTCAGCGATGTTGAAGCAACGCATCGCGTTTCGGTAGGCCACCTTTTTGCGGTCCTCCTCGTTGAGCGCGCTCAGCTTGGTCGTCAGCGAATCTTGGATCTCTTCGCCGAATAGGCACGTTGGGTGTGGATAGTCCGTCTCGAACATGATGTTGTCGATCGGCAGCAGCGCGAGGTCGTCGGGGCGGAGATTCTCATACCAGGTGTTGACGAAGACCTGGCGCCGGAATGCCTCGCTCGGCAGTTCGTCGGCCTTGAGTTCGGGACGGTTTTCCCACGGCCGGTACCGGAGGAAGTGGACGTCGAGGGACTCCAGCAGGAACGGCACCCAGCTTGCGCCACTTTCGACTATGGCGAATTTCATGTCGGGATAACGAGGCAGCACCCCGGACATCAGCAGCTTGCTGCAGGCGTTGGCGTTGTCGAGGAATGACTTCACCACATCGACGACGGCACGGACCCGGTCCCCGCCCACCGTGCGTTGAGTCGGATCGACTCTGTACTCAGCCGGATTCATCGTGGTGCCGGCGTGAAAAGCGACCGGGCCCCCGGATGCATTGATGACATCCCACATCGGGTCCCAGTGCCGATCCGACAGCGGCGGCTCGCCGTGGTATTCGGGTGTGCCCGACAAGACCCAGCCTTTGTGACCGAGGGCAGCGCAGCGTTCCAGTTCTTTGACACACCGATCGATATCCCAGTACGGGACGACCGCGAGCGGGATAAACCGGCCCGGCTCCCGCTCAGCCCAGCTCAGGACGAAGTCGTTAAACGCTGCAATAACGTCGAATTGGAAGTCGAGGGTGGCTCCGGGGATGGTGCGATAGCGATCCGGATTCGTCAGCCCGAGGTTCGGGTAGAGCGCTGCCATGTTGATGCCGGCCTCGTTCATCACCTTCACCCGCTCCGTTGGATCCCACGACGACGGGTGGACCTCCTCGACGCGTTGCGGCACCTCGGGAAAGTCGTCTTCTCGGCGATGCGGCAGCGGATTGTCCGCTTCCTGATAGAAGACGGTAAAGGCCAGGGAGTTGACGATCTCGTCCCCGATACACCAGACATCCATCTCCAGATCGTCGATGTAACGAATCCGCGGAATGAGCTCACCCCACTTCGACGGCATCCGCGAGGTCCAAGTATCCGGCGGCTCGCACACATGACTGTCTGCGTCGATGATCATCTGTGTCTCCTCCAATTATGTTGACACGAATCAAAAGTCATGAGTTACCACTCTCGAACCAGACCAACCTGGGTC